>DATCDL010000037.1:0-24702 GCA_036510715.1 Acidobacteriaceae bacterium | reverse complement strand
CGAAATCCGGGTTCGCTGCATTCGCCCCTTCCATCGGAGTGAGCATGGCCGCGGCCGCCGCTGCGTGGTCAAGTCGCACCTCGCAATCGCCCAGAAGAATGGCAACCTGAACATCCTCGGGCATGGCCTTGTGAACCTCGTCGAACACGCCGCCCGCATGCGCCAGATCGCCCTTCTTGTAATAGGCGAGCCCCATGTTCATCTGGATTTCTTTATTACCAGGTACCGACGACAGCGCCCGTCGATACTCCACAATCGCTTCGTCGAACCTTCCTTCATGCGCCAGGGCCGCACCCAGATTCGCTCGAGCTTCCGCCATGTTTGGCTGAAGCTTCAGAAACTTCTGGTAGTCCTGGATCGCGGTCGAGTAGTCGCCGTGTTGTTGCGCCGCGACTGCACTGTTGAAGAGTTGACCGGGCTCCGACTGTTGAGCAAGTACGAAGGAGGACGAAAGTAAAAGCACGATGGCAGCAGTACGCATTGCGTCTAAGCATAACGCAGCGAGTTCCCGAAGAACAGGCTTCCGCCCAGCGTCGGGGCTTGAACTCCTCCACTCCCAACCCACTGGATCGGTCACTCCCGGTCACGAGTCTCCAGCCGCCATCCATGCATCGCTTTCAGCGGAGGAGTGTCAGCTCGCTACTGCATCCCGTACTTATCCAGCCACTTCAACTCTTCGCGAACCTTGATATACCCATGCCACGGATTCTTATCCAGCGGATGATTCTCCCCCGGAAATACCAGCAGCGTGTGCGGCACATTCAGCTTCTCGAGCGCACGCTCCAGCAGCACCTGCTCGAAGTAGCTGACGCGATTATCCGCATTGCCTCCGACAATGTGCGTTGGCGTCGTAACCTTGTTCATCTGGAACAGCGCAGCCTCGCTCTGGTAAAGCTCCGGCTTCTCCCACGGTGTACCCGAGAGATACCACGCATCATCAAACGTCAGATCATCGTTGCCCCAGTTGGCTGCGTGCTCCACCGCACCCGCTCCCGTCACCGCAGCTTTGAAGCAAGTTGTCTGCGTGATCAGCCAGTTCGTCATGTAGCCGCCATAGCTGTATCCGCCGATGGTCAGGTGGTCCGGATCGGCGGTTCCATCCTTCACCAGCGAGTCCACTCCCGAAAGAATATCCCGCCCCGGTGCCGACACCAGGTGCGGCATAATCGCAAGCATGAACTGATCCCCATACCCCGTCGACCCGCGATAATTCGGACGAAACACCAGCCATCCGTTGCTCGCCGCGTAGGTCGCCCAGTCGTACCAGTCGGCACCAAAGTGATTCCCGTCGGCGTCCTCAGGCCCCCCATGAATCAGCGTGAACATCCGCAGATGTTTCTCTCCCATCTTGCCCGGAGGATATATCAGAACTCCTTCAACCTCGGTCCCATCCGTCGACTTCCAGCTGTACGGCTTCCACTCCACCTGCGCGCGCTCTGCAAACACCGGATTGAACGCCGTCACCGCCTTCGCCTCATTCATCGCAGAAACATCGGCCGCAACATACACCTGCGTCGGCTCCGTAATCGTCGAGTGCGTAAAGATCAAACCGCTGTGGCTCGCCGCATCCAGATGCGCGTAGTTCCCCGGCAGCGTCGCAACCCCAACCGCCTTCTCTCCCTCCACGCGATACACGTGCTGATCCATTCCCTTCAGGCCGGTCGCCAGCAACGTACCCTCTGCTGTGACCACCAGGTTCTCCCACGAGCCATCAAACTCCGAGCCCAGCCGCGTTGCATTCCCTGTCGCCATGTCCAGCGAATACAGTCGCCCCTGCACATCCCTGTACGCCCCGTCGATTGACCCGCCAGACGCATGCACCAGCAGGTCGATGCTCTTTCCCGACGGCGTCCAGTGCAGGTCGCTCTCCAGCGCCTGGTTATGCGTCACCTGCCGCGCATCGCCGTCCTTCGTGGCAACGACAAACACTTCACTCTCCGCCGGATTCTCCAGCCGGTGCGAGACTGGCCCCGTCTCAAACGCAATCGACTCGCCGTTCGGCGACGGCACAATCTCCGCAATCTCAAGTGCGCTCTTCGTCACCACCACAGCACCCACCGGATACTCCACCTTATCCGCTGCCGGCTTGGGCTCCTGATGCGACTCAGGGGTCTTCGTGCTCGCCTCAATCGCCGCCGCTACAGGCATCGACAGCAGCACATCGCCGCGCTCCTGCTCGCGCCAGCGGATCACATCCTTCCACTCCGCCTTGTGCGCATCCTCTGCGTCTTTCGATAGCGGCTCGGTCACCGAAAACACCACGCTCGCACCATCGCTCGACCACGCAAACGCATGTACGTCGAGCTTCTGGCGATACAGCGGTACCGCCTCTCCGCCGTGCGCGGAGATCAGCCATATCCGGCTGGTCCCGTCCTTGCTAGCGTCCGCCGCAGCATCGCTATCGCCATTGGCCAAATCCTCTGGCAACGCGCGGTCCGATACAAACGCAATCGTCCGTCCATCCGGAGACCAGCGTGGCGACGAGTCATGCCCGGAGTTCGTCAGCTCTCCCACTGCCCCACTCTGCTTCGTCCAAAGCCACAGGTCGTGCTTGAATCGGTTGTGCTGCCAGTCTGAGGCATCGGTCGCAATCACCACCGCCGATCCATCCGGCGAGATCCGAGCACCGTCGATCGCGGTCGCATTCATAAACTCATCCAGCGATATCGGCGGCTTACTCTGTTGCGCCTCGACGCTGTGCAAGCAGGCAGTGAACGTAGCGCCAACCAGGGCGAAGTGCAGAAGCGTGCGTGTAGAAACAAATCTCATGGTCATATCGATTCCAGACAGTGTACCTGCTTAAGAAAAAATCGGCGGAAGGAGCCATGTTTCTAAGCGCCCTCCGCCGATCGGATTGTTCAGTCTCTACGTTGCACGTTAGAAGCCATAGCGCAGGGCAAACTGCATCCGACGAGGTGCACCGTTGCCGCCGATAAGTGCGCCAGCCGTTCCCAGGCTGCCGCTCGTCAGACCCGATACAATCGAGTACGGATCGAATCGGTTGGTGTTCGTGACGTTGTAGACCTCCCACGCAAACTTCAGAGCTCCGTAACGCCCAAACGCCCAGGACTTCGTCAGACCGGAGTCGAGATCCAGGTAGCCATCACCACGGAAGTTGTTACGCTGGCCAGTCTCACCTGGGTAAGGAATGCGAATCGGGTTTCCGAAGCTGATGCCATTATGGATCGCATTAGCGTCGAGATAGTGGGGTGTACGGGTAGAGTCAAAGTACTTCTTCGCGTGAACGTTGGTACCCGTCACGACACCATAGCCCTCCTGCTGCCAGTTCGTGCTCCAGCCCGGCTCATTCAGCGAGAACGGCAGGCCGCTGGTCTCGCGGAAGATGCCAGACGACTGCCAACCGCCAAGAAGAGCATTGACGAAGCCGTTCGCGGCCCCGAGGAATGCCTTGCCCCTCCCGATGGGTAGCTCGTAAACCCAGTCGACCGTGATCAGATTCGCAGTATCGAAGTCCGAAACGCCCTTGTTCAGGTACGGCTTCCAGGTGTTGATGATATTGCTGTTCGCAAGCTGTCCGGTGAACTCCGTATTACGTTCCGCCTCCGAGCCCCAATCAATCGACTTGGAGAACGTATAGCTGACATCCATCTGCAGCCCATGGCTCATTGGATGCCGAAGCGTCCACTGTGCCGCGTTGTAGTAGCTCTTGCCAATGCCGGAGAGAGCGTAGAGAGAAGAGAATTGGTTCTGCCAGAACTTCGACTGATATCCATCCGGGCAGCCGTAATTGCAGAATATGTCGATGTCCGCTATCGCAGTCGTTGCGCCAGACTGTTCGCGGTAAGGCGCCCACTCATTGGTATAGATAGCCTGGGTAGCCGATTCACCCGGGTAATCTATGTTCGCCATGAAGGGGAACACATTTTCGAAGTAGGGAATAGCCTGTACGGTCGCCGAACTATCTCCCCCGTGGATGTCAACCTGCTTGGACAAAGCAGCACCGGCGGAATAGTAGTCTCCGCCGCCCTGCGGATCCGTGTAATCGACCGGCTCCGCAAGATCCAGACTCTGCAGCAGATGATTTCCCTGCCTTCCTACATACGCGATCTCGATCGTGAATCCTGCTGGCAGTTGATGCTGCAGCGAGAGATCGAACGCCTCGGTATAGGGCGTCTTGATCTGGCTGTCCAGACCCCAGGTGATCGCAAACCCAGAACCAAAGGGGTCATCGGAAGGAGTGAACGGGTAGGTAGCCGAGGGGGCTCCAGCACCATTGCTGAAAGGCAATGTATGCCTGTCCGTGAAGCGAGGGGAAGTGGCGAGCGTGAGGAGACCGGCGCCGCTGGTTGCCGCTGTCGAAAGCCCGAACTCACCCTCCTCATCGAAGATATTGACCAGGCCCTCACCGAAGTGATCGTAGTAAATACCGGCACCGGCGCGAATCGACGTCTTCGAGTCCGGCGCCCAGGCGACTGACAGACGAGGAGCAAAATTGTTCTTCTTCGCAGCGTAGAACCCAGGCTTGCCGTAAAACTTGCCCGCAGGTGCGAAGCTAAGGTCCGGCTCATACACCTGCCCTTGAAGAGCCGCCGTTTCACGTTGCAGAAACCAGGTATGCGTATCGATCGTCGGCTTCACTTCCTGCCCCTTGGTCTCCCAAGGCGTCTGGAGATACGTGTAACGCACGCCTGCTGTGACCGTCAGATTCGGCAGGATACGCCATGAATCCTGCAGGAACGTCTCATACTCATTTGCACTGAAGTGACGGGAGATGGGCGCGCCATCAGCCAGCAGCGTTCCTGAAGTCGCGCTGCTCACCTCGTAGTTATAGACGTTCGTCACAGAGGGAACCGTGCCCACTAGATTTGCATAGGCAATCTCATAGGAGTTCGAGAAGCCGGCGTCGTCCGCTGGAACTCCGCCTCCCAGGGTCGATGGATCGGGTGGATTCCCCTTCAACCAGTATGGGTTCGTCGAAGCGCTGTTGTAGGAATTTTCATCCGAGGAACGATTCTGGTGAATGAGACGCCAGTTCACTCCGAATTCGATGTTGTGCTTGCCCTTGGTGAGACTGAAGTTGTCAATGACGTTATTGACCGGAACGCTCGAGATGGTACTCCGCGTCTCTGCTGTCGCGTGGTCGAGGAATCGGAAGTCCACATAGTCTCCCGAGCCCACACCGGATACCCCCGAACCCTGACGGGTATATCCGTAACGGATATCATTCACCATGTTCTGGTTGATGGTCCACGTATCGCCAGCCGTAATCCCCTTATTATTGGAGATCGTCGAGGAAGACGCCGGCTGCCCCGGGAACTGCTCCGTCCCGGGAACCACATCCTTCTGCAGGTTGCCACGAACGAAGATGCGGTGCTTATCGGACGGCGTGTAGTCTATACGCACGATCGACGTATTCGCACTCTGCGGCAGCGGCGACACGAACGTGTACGAACCCGAGTTCAAACCATCGCCTAACAGGTTGCCGTTCGCTGCCGGCACGGAATTCAAGTAGGCCAGCGCGTTGGGGTTGGCTCCCGGACCATTTGGATATGCTGCCGTATTGCAGACATTGCAACCATTATTCTTATCGAGCTGCGTAAATTGCCCTGGCGTAAGACCGACCGTGGCACCATTTGACTGATACTGAATCATTCCCTGCTGATACGAAGCAAACGGTGTCGTTTCCGATACAGTCTGGCTCTCAGACTGACGCCTTGCTTCGTAGTTCGCGAAGAAGAACAGCTTGTTCTTGAAGATCGGGCCACCTACATCCGCACCGAAGATATGGCGGATCAGCTTCGGAGGGCGGTTAGCCAGTCCACTCTCCAACTGCGCCTGCTTGTTGAAGTACTGATTCGAGACCGTGTTGGTTCCGCGATAATACTCGTACGCAGCGCCATGAAACTTGTTCGTACCCGACTTGGTGACCAGCGAAACCTGCGCACCCGAGGAACGGCCTGCATCCGCGTCGGCATTGCTCGTCGTCACCCGGAACTCTTCCACCGAGTCCTGCGTCTCGCGAAGCACACCCGTAAAGGCATAGCCATTTACCTGGTCATTGTCGTCCACACCGTCGATCGTGATGTTGCCCTGATCGGAGCGGCCACCGTTGACCGAGCCCGTCCGGCTCGTTTGATCCTGCGGCAGGAACAACACGCCCGGCTGCAGGGAGAGCAGATCCGGAACGTTGCGCTCTTCACTCGGCAACGCCTGAATGGTCGCATTGTCCGTCGCTCCGCCCAAAGACGCATCCGTAGTATTCAATGTCTGCGCTGCTTCCGTGACGTCCACCACCTCGTTCGAGCCCATCACCGAAAGCGCAAAGTTGATCGTCGCCGGCTCATTTACCAGCAGTTCCGCCGACTTCGACTGGCTGCCAAACCCAGGTGCCGTGACCACAACCGTGTACTTCGCTGGAGGAATCTGCTGCAGCTGGTATTCACCATCGCCTTTCGAAGTAGTGACGATCTTCTGCCCCGTTGCCGGCGCATTCAGCGTGATCGTCGCACCCGGCACTACCGCGCCGCTCGGATCCTTGACGACTCCGCGCAACGACGTCGTGGCGTTCTGTGCAAAACCTGTTGCCGTGCAAAGGGAGAACAAAAACAAGAGGGCGAATACACCAATGCGTCTCATCAAAAGTTTCCTCCAAAGGGATAACAGCTTGACTCGGCCTACTAGGGGCTCGGATAAACTCAGTATGATTCAGCCTGCCTTCCAGATAGCAACCGAAAGCAGACTTCGAACTTTATGGATGCCTACTTTTCTACAGCAAGGTGAACGGAATTGCAAGATATCGAGACCGCAGTTGGGCGATACACACAGCAGCATGTCAATTGCCGAACGCTCCACTCGCACGAAACCTCCACGAAGTAGTCATCGCGACCTACGAAATTACTCTCCGGGCGCATGCGGGAGAGACCCGCACGGCACCTCTCCTCGCACCCACAACTTACACTCAGCTAATTACTTAGCCGTAGCTGCCGACTTCTCTGCCGGCACCAGATGCTGGAAGTTCAGGATCGCGTTGAACACCAGCGGATAGCTCCCCACGGTCTCTCCGCGATACACCGGATTATTCGCGAACAGTAGCACGTTGCCCTCGCCCAGGTGCGCATCCACCACAATCGCGCGTTCCGCAATCGAGCTCGCCTTATCCAGCAGGCCCGACAGCAGCATCCCCTTCGCATCCGTGAACCGCAGAATCACCTCCGGCCGCAACGCCACCGGGATCACCGACGGATTATTGCGCATCTGCTCCTCGTTCAACGGCATGGCCTCCCAGGGCTTTGGCTTCGGCAGTGGCTCGGGAGCAACATTCTTGCGACCCTGCACCACATCGCTATCCTCCACCGTGCCGCGACCCGTAGGCCGCTGCGAGTACGGATCCATCAGCGAGCGCCGGTATCCGCTGCGTCCCTCCGTGTTGCTGATGTCGAACGCCATGCCATTCGCGCTCATCACCGGGACGGCCGTTCCCAGGCCCCAGGCAACCGGATCGTTCGGCGCCACGATCACCGTGTTCAGAACACTTCCCACCACGCGCGCATCTCCCTTCACCACCGACACGCCGGGCGCAAGGCCAGTGTCGATCGCAAACTGTGCCGTATCTTCGCACGTAATCAGCAGGCCTCCCTGCTCCACAAACTTGCGCAGATGTTCAAGGCCGTCCGACCCCAGACCTGGCCGCGTGTCGGCCGTCGAATCCAGCAGACCAAGGTTTGGCGTCAACGCCGTCTTCTCCCATGGCAGCGCATTTCCATACATCGGCGTCCCATTCAGAATATCCAGCGTGGAAGCACGTCCAACCGGAGCAAACACAATCACGTCGTACTTGCCGCGAAGGTCGCCTTCAGCGGCCACCGTCTGCGTGCTGATGTACTTGTACGGCACACCCGCGTGATCGAACTCATACCTCCACCAGCCCTCGGTCTGGGTTCCCTGCCAGGTGTGCATGAACGCGATCCGTGGTGCCACCACCGCGTGCGTTGCAACCGACGGCGCTGCCGCAAGCCGCACCGCATCCAGCGACAGCGTCTTGAGCACCGGCCCCACGGTTGACTCCGGAGCATCCGTGATCAGCAACGACCCCGCTCCAAAGTGTTTCCCTACCGCATCGAACTCCTTCTCCGCGACCGCCACATGCGCGTCCTTCAGCTTGTACACCAACGCCAGCAGCGTGCTCTGCCCCGTATTCGCGACCGCCACCACGGAACCCGCGCCGCTGAGCTTCCCCGAGAGTCTGCCGGGGTCATCCACCTTCGTCATCTTCGCCGCCAGAACCGCAGGGTCCGTAAGGCGAACCACCTTCAGGTTGAACAGCGATCCGAACGACCATCCCGTGTCGTCATACGGGTGCTTCTGTGCATCATCCGGTGCCCAATACTGCTTATCGAGCAGCGCATCCGCAATGCGCGAGTACGGCTGATCCATCCGCACCACGAGGCTGCCCGCAGGGAAAGTCTCTTCGGTCGGCTTATCCCCACGCTTGGCTGCGGGCACGCTCGCGGTCCTTGCTTCCGACAGTTGGCTCACCTCCACATGCTGCTTCGCCAGCACCTCCAGCAACTCCACCTGCCGATTCATCTCCGCCTCGTTTGCCGGCAGAATATACGCCGCCGGTCCCTCCGCCGTCGGCTTCAAGATGGATCGCTTGCTCTTCTCGTAGTAGTCCTCAAGAAAGTGGTGCGTGTTCTTTGAGAAATACGACAGCGTTGAAAGCAGCGCGCTCTCTTCATAGTTGTTGTTGTCACGCTGCGACCACATCACCACGGGCAGAGGAGGATTCTGCCGGTACCACGTCCGCGAGTACTCCTCTGGCGAAAGGATGCGCTTCTCCGTATCTGCGCCACCGTTGCCGAACGTCTCATACAGCCTGCTGATGCCGTTGTGCAGTCCTGCGAGGAACATCAAATAGCCAGGGCTCCACGTATCGAAGTCGCCATGCGTAAACACGCCGGGCATACCAAAATTCTGCATCTGCGCGACGTTATTCCATCCCAGATCCGCCCACTCATCCGCAAGCTTCGGATCGATCCACGCGTTGTACGGCCCGTCGCCCACCGTATTGTCGTAAAGGAACGGCACCGACTCATGCAGATCATGCAGCACCTGCGCATGCCATCCCAGGAAGGTGTTCAACACATTGTTGGTCAGGTTCAGCGTCATGCCCATCGCATCACGGTTGTTGTCGTGCGCCACGTAATGTCCCCAATACTCCAGCCGCGGCCAGTCCTTGCCGGGGTTCGCTCTGTGCCAGTTGTAGATGTCCACCATGCGATCGCGCCCATCCACCTCCACCACCGGAGTAATCAGCACGATCATGTGAGAGCGGATGTACTTGATGTACGGCGAATCGTCCACCGCCAGCCTGTACGCCATCTCCATCAGCGCCGTCGGAGCGCCCGTCTCCGTCGAGTGAATCGTCCCCGTAATGTAGTACACCGGATACGACGAATCGATCAGCGGCTTGGCCTTCGCGTCATCCATCCCGATCGTCCGAGGATCAGCGAGCTTCCCCAGCCGCTCTTCGTTCTCCTTCGCGTCCTTCAACAAACTCTCATCCGCGATGGCCACCGCGATCATCTCGCGTCCCTCTTCCGAGTGCCCGATCGTGAACACCTGCACGCGCGGCGAACTCGCAGCCAGCAGCCTGAAATATTTGTACACATCCTCTGCATACGGCAGCATGTTCGGAGCGCCCGACACATCACCCAACACCTTCTCCGGAGTCGGAACCGTCGTCGATGCCGGAAGATAATCCACCAGCGGCGACAGGAACGACGGGTCCGTCGTATAGTCGTGGATCTTCTTGGTGTACTGCTGGTCCACTGCTTGATGAGGGTCGCGTGCGTAATTGTCGTTCAACGTTTGGGCAGAAACGCCGACACAGACGAGCAGCAGCACAAAAGCTCCAGAGGCTTTAACAGACGGTAAGAATCGCATGAATCTTTATATATCGGATCGACCCAATAAGCCCAGACGCCAAGCCCGTGCCGCATCCCAGCCCGCCGTCTTATCCGATATTCCGCACACCTGATTGCGAGGCTTCAGTCAGCCTCTTCCATGCTGTGGTGCCGCACATCCGCTCCGCGCACCCAGAAAATTACATCCTCTGCAATGTTCGTCGCATGGTCCCCGACACGCTCCAGATTGCGCGAGATAATCAACGCATTCAGCGCCTGCGGCGCCAGTTCCGGCTTCTCTTTAATCAGGT
Source organism: Acidobacteriaceae bacterium (assembly GCA_036510715.1). Taxonomy (GTDB): domain Bacteria; phylum Acidobacteriota; class Terriglobia; order Terriglobales; family Acidobacteriaceae; genus Granulicella. The sequence continues at coordinate 14,525 of DATCDL010000037.1, read as the reverse complement.
TCCCCAGCGACCGGAACGCGTCCCGGTTCATATCGTCGATCTGGTCGTCCAGCAGCAGTACAGACTGCGCCATCTCTGCATCGCCTTCGATGAACGCCTGCAGCGCCTTCCGCACCATCGCCGCTGCCAGCAGCGCCAGCCGAGGAATATCCACCGGCAAATCAACGTTCGCCTGCGTCCCAAGGTCCAGAACCCGTCCTGCGATATTCACCGCCTGGTCGCCCACACGCTCCAGGTCGGCATTGATGCGAATCACCGCCAGAATGAAGCGCAGATCGACCGCCATCGGCTGTTCCATCGCCAGCAGATCGAGCGCCATCCCATCAATCTCACGCTCCATCCGATTGATCGCCGGCTCCGACAAACGAACCAGTTCACACAGTCCCGCATCGCGCGACGAGTACGCTTCGGTAGAACGCTGAATCGCCTGCTCTGTAAGACCTGCCATCACCAACAGGCGCTCCTTCAACTCATCGAGACTCTGCTGGAATTTGATTCGTATCATCCGAACCTCCCTGTGATGTAATCCTCGGTGCGCTTATCCGAGGGGTTGGTGAAGATCTTCGTGGTCGCCGCAAACTCCACCAGCTTGCCCATCAGGAAGAACCCGGTGTTCTCCGCTACACGTGCCGCTTGTTGCATATTATGCGTCACGATCACAATTGTGTACTGGCTCTTTAATTTGAAGATCAAATCCTCGATCTTCGCCGTCGATACCGGATCCAGCGCACTCGCCGGCTCATCCATCAACAACACCTCAGGATCGACCGCCAGCGCACGCGCAATGCACAGCCGCTGCTGCTGCCCGCCGGAGATGCTAGCGCCAGACTTCTTCTTCAGGTCGTCCTTTACCTCGTCCCACAGCGCAGCCTGCTTCAGCGACCGCTCCACCACCTCATCCAGTACCCGCTTCTTCCGAAATCCGTTCAGCTTCAAACCGCTCGCCACGTTGTCGTAAATCGACATCGTAGGAAATGGATTGGGCCGCTGAAACACCATCCCCACGCGCCGCCGAATCTCCACCGGCGTCGCGTCCTTGTAGATGTCCAGCTCGCCCATCATCACCTTTCCCTCGGCGCGAGCAACGGGGTTCGTCTCGTGCATCCGGTTCAGGCAGCGCACAAACGTTGACTTCCCGCAGCCCGAAGGACCGATCAGCGCTGTAGCGTGGTTGGCCGGAATGTGCAGGCTCACATCGTGAAGCGTATGCACCGTGCCATACCATGCGTTCAAATTCTCGACGCGAATGTCGACTCCCACTAATGTCCTCCCTTAAGCACGCCGCGGTTGGCAAAGATCCGCACCAGCGTCACCGAAACCATAATCATCACAATCAGCACCAGCGCTCCCGCCCATGCCAGCCGGTGCCACTCATCATACGGCGACAGCGCGTACACATAGATCTGCAGAGGCAGTGCTGCTATCGGCTGATTCAAATCAAAACTCCAGAACTGGTTGCCGAACGCGGTAAACAGCAGCGGCGCCGTCTCTCCGGCCACCCGAGCAAACGCCAGCATGCAGCCTGTAATAATTCCCGGCGAAGCCGTTCGCAAGCTCACCGACAGCACCGTCCGCCACTTCGGAATCCCCAGCCCCAGCGCCGCCTCGCGCACCGGATTCGGCACCGTCGCCAGCATCTCCTCGGTCGTTCGAGTCACCGTTGGCACCATCATGATGGCCAGCGCCACGCTACCCGCCAACCCCGAAAAATGCTGCTGCCTCGCCACGATCAGCGCATACGCAGACAGGCCCATCACGATCGACGGCACACCATTCAGAACGTCCGCCGTAAACCGTACCGCCGCTCCAAACCACGTTCCCCGCGCATACTCCGCAAGGTACACGCCTGCGCCGATGCCCAGCGGAATCCCCAGCAGGCTCGCCAAGCCCAGGATCGCCGCCGATCCCGCAATCGCATTCGCCATGCCGCCGCCGCCCTCGCCAATCGGCACAGGAACGTGCGTGAAGAATGCAAGATTCAGCGAGCTCGCACCTTTAAAAAGCAGGTATCCCAGGATCGCCACCAGCGGCACCAGCACCAGCGCGGTGCTGATAATGGCCACCCCGGTCACCAGGTGGTTGGTCAGGCTGCGTCTCAGCGTAATGAAGCCGGCGACGTGCCGCGAACGAACAGGCAAAGCGTTCATTAGTGTGCGCCCCCCTGGTTCTGCCGAACCACCGCCCACACCAACAGCCGTGCAATCGCATTTACGACAATCGTTACCAGGAACAGCGCCAGGCCAATCTCGATCAGCGCGCTCAGGTACAGATCACCTGTCGCCTCCGTAAACTCGTTCGCAATCACGCTGGCCAGCGTGTATCCCGGAGCAAAGAGGTTCTTCACAATGCCGGGATGGTTGCCGATCACCATCGTGACGGCGATCGTCTCACCCAGCGCTCGCCCCAATCCCAAAATCACCGATCCGATGATGCCCATCCGCGCATTGCGCAGCACCCCGATCCGCAGCATCTCCCACCGCGTCGCGCCCAAGGCCAGCACTGCTTCACGCTGATTCACCGGCACCGCACGCATCACGTCCCTGCTGATCGAGCTGATCACCGGGAAGATCATGATCGCCAGAATCACGCTCGCCGTGAACATGCTCACCCCAAAATTTGGCTCCACAAACAGCCCCGTCCAGCCCAGATATTTTTCCAGTACCGGCCCAGCCTGATCGCGGATGATGGGCACCAGCACAAAGATCCCCCACAGCCCATACACCACGCTCGGAATGGCTGCCAGCAGCTCCGTCAGAAACGAGATGGGTCCGCGCAGAACTCCCGGGCAGATGTCCAGCAGAAAAATCGAAACCGCCAACGCCAGCGGCACCGCCATCAACAAGGCCAGCACCGACGACAGCACCGTGCCATAGATAAATGGCAGCGCCCCAAAATCGCCGGACACCGGATCCCACTTTTGCGTCGCAAAAAAATGCCATCCAAACGCCTTGATCGAGAGTTGCGACCGCGAGACCAGCACATAGACGATCAGCGCCACAATCGCGAAGATGGTCAGAGCGCACAGTACCATCACGCCGGTGAAAACTCCATCCGCTATCCGGCCGGAGCTCTTGGCCTGCAGGAAGTTTCGGATCTCCGATGGCGGCGCCACTCTCACCACGGTCTGCGGCCCGGCGCCCGGCTGCGGAACGATCGTCTTGATCATTGGAATCGCGGGTGTCACCCAGGATGTAGGCGTGGACACCACAGCGGGCGTCGCCTCTGCCGGCTCTTTAGCCTCACTGGATACCGGGATCATCTCTGGCTCTTTCATCGGTCTGCTCGCAGATCTCCCATCTCACTTTATGAAAGGAATGTGAATGGACCGTGAATATCGGGCGATGTCCGGTTCTACCAGGCGATGAGACAGCGAAGAAAAAGAGGGCCTGCGTCGATCCCGCAGGCCCCCGGTCAGGGTTTAGTGAACAGTCTGGATCGTCTTGCGCACCATCGCCATCACGGTCGGAGGCAACGGAGCATAGGTCATGCTCGCGGCCTCTGCCTCACCGTGATCCAGCATCCACTGCAGGAAGTCGTGCAGCACTTTGCCCTTCGCACCATCCTTCGACGGGTTCGGAATCAGCAGCCAGGTGAACGACGAGATCGGGTACGAGTCCGCTCCCGGCGCATTCGTGATCGACACCCGGTAGTCCGCCGGCATGTTCTTCGCCGCGCCCGCCGCCGCAGCGCTCACCGTCGTCGTCGAAGCCTTCACCCATTGGCCCGCTGCGTTCTTCACCACGCCGTACAGCATGTGGTTCTGCGCCGCGTAGATCAGTTCCACATAGCCAAACGAATACGGGCTGTTCCGGACCATTCCGGCCACGCCCTCATTGCCCTTCTGTCCCACACCCAGCGGCCAGTCGACAGACGTCGCCGAACCAATCTTCTGCTTGAACGCCGGGCTCACCTTGCTCAGATAATCCGTGAAGATGAAGTTGGTGCCCGACCCATCCGAGCGATACACCGGCAGAATCGAATGGTTCGGCAGATTCACGCCCGGGTTATCTTTGGCCAGCCGCGGATCGTTCCACTTCGTGATCTTGCCCAGATAAATGTCCGCAATCACGTCGCCGGAAAACTTCAGCTCCGTGTTGATGCCCGGCAGGTTGTACGCCGGCACCACGCCGCCCAGCACCGTCGGAATGTGGATCAGCTTCTGCTTCGATTCAGCCAGCTGCTTGTCGGTCATCGGCCCATCCGACGCGCCAAAGTCCACAATCTCCTGCGAGATCTGGCGAATGCCAGCTCCAGAACCCACCGACTGGTAGTTGATCTGCACGCCAGGATGCGCCGCGCTGTACTCCGTGAACCAACGCTGATAGATCGGATTGGGGAACGTTCCGCCCGCGCCCGTAAGATGTTGCGCAACAGCAGGCACCACGCTGGCGACCATCGCCGCTACCGTAACCAGGGACAATAACTTCGTCTTCATAATCTCTCCTGGGCCGCCTGCATCGGGCATCTCGCCCTGCGCGGCCTTCACTCTTTGCATTGGATGGCTGACCCTCCCCGTTGGAGGGCCAGCAACTCATCGCTCGTCTTAAATCCTACGAGATGAGGTACTGATCGTTCGTGAACATACGGTTATTTAACCGCGCATCCTCTACGAATTCCAATACCCGCGCACGCAGGACACTCGCCAATTCACCCCGTCGCCTACGGAATGTAATAACGCATGCTCACGTCGAACATGCTATCGGCAGCCCGCGGACCCGACGGAGTCGTCGCATTGCCCACCCCCGACCACAGGTTGCGCTGGAAGTAGCTATACGTCGCCCAATACTGCAGACGCCCATACTTCGGGCTATCCACCACGCGGTAGATGAATCCAATCATCGGCTCCTGGATATACCGTGTCGGCGAGTTGCAGTTCGCCGTACTCGGCGATCCGCCCGTCGACGAACCGGGATTGGCTGCAACTCCGTAGCATCCCGCGTTGTTCAGGTTCGGTGCGCCATAGCCCATCAGCGCGCCTGTCGGCGTCGTGTACACCGTACGCTGCGCATACTCGCCACCGTAGTAAGCAAATACGTCCAGCTTCTTGGTCGGGTGAGTCTCCACGCTCAGCAGTCCATGATAGTTCCGGATCGGCTCCAGTGCGCCGCTCGGCTTCAGCGTCGCGTCGGCCAGCAGCGCCGAACCGTACCGGCCCACGCCCGTGCCGCCCATCGCCTGCACAGCCACGTCCACAAACCGGCTCGGCGATACCCGCACCGTCCCAAACACGCCGCCGGCCTTCGCCGTATTGCTCACCGAGGTCAGCGAGTACGTGTACGACTCCGCGCCCGTCGTAGAGTTCGCCGTCGACGTCAGGATCGGGTAGTAGTAGTCGCGCATGAAGCGTGCAATGCCACCAACCTCCGCATGCACCTTGGGCCTGTCAAACGCCGCCTTCAATATAAAATCCGGCGAGACGTTGTTCGCGTAGGTTCCGTTGAACGAGTTGTACAGCCCGCCATTCTGACCCGTCCCGGCAAAGTAGAAGTTTGCAGGTACCGCGCCCGACGTTGCAGACGTTGCCGTGAAGTTGGTGATCTGCGCATTCTCAGCCGACAGCGCCAGCGTCATCGCTCCAGCCTTCGCATCGCCAAACCGCTGCTGCAACCGGATACCCGGCTGCCGCGTCCAGTTGAAGCCGACCATGTACTGCGCATCGATCGTATTCGGCAGCTTCTCCGTACCAGCGTCCGTTCCCTTGCCATCCTCGGTCACCAGCGACCACATCTGGCCGCCCGTCACCGCGAACCCGCTCGCCGTCTCAGCCTTGCCCCAGAACTGCCGCTGGCGCAGCGTATAGCTGTTGCTCTGGTTGCCATTAGAGGTCGTCCCCGAGCTCAGGAAGTCGCCCTCGAAGTAGCCCGACAGCTCGTACGTCCCCGCGTCGCCCTCAAACAGCGCGCCCAAACGGCTCTGGCGTCCAGAGAAGTTCAGCTCACTCACATGCCCCTGGTTGGAGCCGGGGAAAGGAATGCTGTTGAACGGTGTATTGAGCCCAGAGTTCACCGACCGCTGACGCCACACACCTTCAAACGCGAAGAAGGCTACCGGCGTGATCGTCACACCCTTGTAGTGCAGCTTGGCTGGCTCATTGATCTCAGTCTCAACCTTTTTCTGTCCCGTCACCACCGTGTCGGCGAGACCCGCAGTCGTGGTCTTCAGGTCGGTCACACTGCTTGAAACCGCGTCCACCTTCGCGGAGGTCTCAGTCGCGGCGGCCTGCGCCTGCGCAGCCGAAGCTGCAGCAGCAGTCGCCTGTGTCTGGGCGTCGGCGGCTGTCTGTTGCGCCGCCGTCACATCGCTGCTCTTCGCCGCGATCTGCGACTTCAACGCATCGATCTGTTCCTGCTGCGCCTTCAACGCCTCTCGCATCTCGCGCAGCTGAATCTCCTCAGCCGACTCCTTGCGATGCTTCTTGCCATGTTTGACGGTATTCGTGGAAGCGGCACTGTCCGCGCTCTGGGCTTGTACCGGGAGCTGCGTGCCCACAAACGTGATGGCAATCAGCGCCGCACTCAAAAAGCTATATCGTCTCATCGGTCCTCAGGACGGAAGGCTAAGGCACGCTTGTCCGCGTGGTCGTTCCAACAACTGTCTTGCCCCTGTGTCCGTCCTGTAATCCTCGCAACCCCATGTGAACGAGCAGGGAATGGACGATGAACACAGCGTTAAAAGCTAAAATCTAGCCTGATTTCCCACACAAGTTTACACGCTCCCGCTCCGCCACCATCCCGGATCTACGCCGCCGGTTCGGCCACAATCTGGATCGCGCAGGGCAGCGTAAAGCAGAACCGGCTGCCCCGCCCCAGCTCGCTCTCCACCCACATTCGCCCCCGGTGCGCCTCCACGATATGCTTCGCGATCGACAGCCCCAGCCCGGTCCCGCCCGACTCCCGCGACCTCGTCTTATCCACCCGGTAAAACCTCTCGAACAACCGGCTCAGGTGCTCCGACGCGATCCCCGATCCAAAGTCCTCCACGCAGAACCGAACCTCCCGCGGCATCCCCGGCAAGATCTCCGCGCTCAGTACCACCAGCGCCCCCTCCGACTCCTGCCCCGGTTCCTTCCCCGGCCTGCGGCCATAGTTCAGCGCATTCTCAATCAGATTACTCAGCACCTGCACAATCGCATCCAGATCCGCGATCACCTCGGCATCCGGAAAATCCCCAATCTCCAGCACCCCATGCCTCTCACGCGCCAGCGCCGCTACCGCATCCTCCGTCTCGCGGATCACGATGCTCACCTCCACCGGCTGCGGCCTCAGCTTCTGCTCACCCGAGTCCACCTTCGCCATGGCCAGCAGGTCGTCCGTCAACCGCGCCATGCGCTTCGAACTCTTGTAGATCGCCTCTAGAAACTCCCGCACCTGCGGTGTAAAGAACAACCCCGCTCTCTCTTCCTCCAGCAGCGTCTCCGCATATCCCGAGATCGACGTCAGCGGTGTCCGCAGCTCGTGGCTCACGTTCGCCACAAACTCCCTCTGCGTCCGTTCCACCTGCTCCACGTGGGTAATGTCCTGCAGCACCACCACCGCTCCACCCTCCGGCATCGGCGAAGCGCTTACCGAGTAGGTCTGTCCCAGCGGCAGCGACACCGGCCGCTTCTCCGCAAACTGCCCAAGCTCCAGCGCCTCCTGCACGCACTCCAGGACCTCCGGCGCGCGGATCGTCTGCACCAGCGAGTACCCCGCGCGCACCGTTCCCGACGACACTGCAATCAACCGCCGCATCGCCTCATTGGCCCACACAATCCGCCCCTCAGCATCCACGCTCGTCACCGCGTCCTGCATCGAGTCCAGCAGCGCCTCCAGCTTCCTCCGGCTCTCCGAGCTCGCCGCCAACTGCCGCGCCACCTCCGCCGACGACACGTGCAGTGCGTCGATCAGCCCATCCATCTCCTCGAACGCGGGCGCAGCCCGAGGCCTGTCGCGCAGGCCGATCGATGCCGCCGTTGTCTCCATTCCCTCAATCGCATTTGTCACACAACGTTTCTCCGACCACGCCACCCACAGCGCAGTCGCCAACCCCACTCCCGCCACCATCCACCACTCAGACAGCAGCAGCGTCGCTCCGCCCACCACCGCGATTCCCACTGCAGTGCGCCACAGCAGCGCCAGATATAAACTTCTCCGCAACGCCGATCCCATGCCTGCAGCCTACTCGGTTGCTACTCCCACCGCACTACCCATCGCTTCTTTCACCTTCGGAAGATCGAACCGGTAGCCCGCCCCACGAATCGTCTTCAGGAACCGTGGCGTCTCCGGATCGACCTCGATCTTCTCCCGAATCCGCCGCACATACACATCCACACTCCGAGGCGTCACGAACCTCGCATCGCCCCACACCGCATCCAGCAGATGATCGCGGCTGAACACCCTCCCCGGGTGCCGCGCCAGGTACTCCAACAGCCGGAACTCCGTCGCCGTCGTCGTCACCAGTTCATGGTTCACCCGCAACTGCATCGAATTCCCATCGATCTCCAAAGCGTCGATCGTCAGCACCGCCGACGCTCCCTGCGACTCCACCGGCCGCTCAAACCGCCGCAGCACCGCCTTCACCCGCGCCAGCAGCTCGCGCATCGCAAACGGCTTCGTAATATAGTCGTCCGCGCCCAGCTCCAGCCCATGCACGCGGTCGTTCTCCGCCGCTCGCGCCGTCAGAAAGATAATCGGCACGCTCGCCAGCGTCGGGTTCTGCCGCAGCCTCCGACACAGATCCAACCCATCGCCGCCCGGAACCATGATGTCCAGCAAAAACATCGCCGGCCGCTGCCGTTCAGCATCCTGCACAATCGCGCCGATTGCAGGATAGGCGCGCACCGTATACCCAGCGCCCTCCAGTTGATACTGCACCAGCCGCCTGATGTCGGCGTCGTCCTCCAGGACGAATATCACCTGACTCACATGCTCTCCAGCCCGCGTCAACGCACCCGCGCCCGCGTTTAGCTTAGCGCCTCTTGCCAGCCCGCTTGAATAAAAGACGGTGAATCGTACGGAAACAGGACAACCCAACCCTTCCCAGCACGTCCTCAAAATTACTACTTGACATCACACACTATGCGTCATACAGTAGTTGACATACAGTATGGACGCCAACTCCAACTCGCCCGAACCCCAGATCGAGATCCAGATCGAATCCCAGATCTTCGACTCCCTCCGCCTCGAGCTCCGCCGCGGCTGCCTCATCCTCGCCGTCCTCGCCCAGCTCCGTGCTGAGCACTACGGCTACACCCTCCGCAAAGCTCTCGCCGACCAGGGCCTCGCCATCGAAGAAAGCACCCTCTACCCCCTCCTCCGCCGCCTCGAAACCCAGGGCCTCCTCACCAGCCAGTGGCGCGAAGAAGACAAGCGCAACAAGCGCTTCTACAAGCTCTCCCTCGCCGGCGAAACCATCCTCGCCCAGCTCCTCGCCGAGTGGAACAGCATCAACGACTCCGTCAACAACATCCTCCATCACTCCGACCAGAGGCAATCATGAACACCACCAACGACCTACTAGCCCGCTATCTCCAGGCCATCGGCGACCACCTCCCCGCCGCCACCCGCGACGACGTCCTCGCCGAGCTCCGCGCCAACCTCCAGGCCCAGCTCGACGACCGCTCCGAAGAGCTCAACCGCCCCCTCACCGACCCCGAAGTCGCGGCCATCCTCAAGCAGCACGGCCGTCCCATCCTCGTCGCCGCCCGCTATCTTCCGCAGCAGTCCCTCATCGGCCCGGCCATCTTCCCCTACTACCTCATGACGCTACGCAAGGCTGCGCCGTTCGCGATCATTATCATCTTCCTCGCCAACTGCTCAAATATTCTCTTCATCCACACCCTGCCCGAACTCATCGCGGGACTCCTTCGCGTCCTCGGCCAGCTCGTCCCCGACCTCCTCATCTTCGCCGCCTGGGTGACCGCCGCCTTCGCCATCGCCGAGTACGTCTACGCCCACCACGACGCGAAGCCCTTCGGGCTCTCCTGGGATCCCACCAAACTCCCCGCCGTCAAACCACAGTTCAAAGGCAAATCCCGCGCCAGCCGTATCGCCGACCTCATCTTCCACTGCGCCTGGATGGTCTACGTCTTAGAGATCCCCGCCCACCCCTACCTCATCCTCGGCCCCGGCGAGCTCTACCTCCACATGCTCAACGCGCGGCCAGCCCCCGTCTGGCACCTCTTTTACGCGGCAGTCCTCTTCCTGCTCTTCTTCCAACTCGTCACCAAGATCACAGCCGTCTTCGTCCCCGCAGGTCTCTGGCAGACGCCGCTGAACTTCGCCACCAAGGTCCTCAGCGTTTTATTCAGCGCCTGGTTAGCCCTGACCAACGTTTACTTTGTCCCCACCGGCCCCGCCACCAACCTGAAGTTCCTTGCGGACGTCAACCACTGGATAAACGTCAGCTTCCGCATCTTCCTTATCTTCGTGATTCTGGATCTCATCGTCGAAGGTTGGAAGCTCCGCCCCTCCTTTCAGGCCAAGCGCCTTGTCTTCTAGCCGCGATCAGCCATCCTTGCCGATGCCCGCGATGAATCTGTCATCCTGAGCGAAGCGCGCAGCACCACGCGCAGCCTCCAGCCGTCCGCGGAGGACGACCTCAGCCAAAGTCCTGCGAACGTCCCCACACCACTGGCCACGGCTCTTTCAGATGGTGGCACACCAGAATCTGCGGATGATCCTCCGTCTCCTCATCCTGCACGCCATACGGCAGATGCACCGTCGCCACCACCGAGCAGCTCTCAAAGAACGTACTCTCATGCTCCAAATCCCCACCCACCACGATCAAGGTCTGCGGCTCAAACGGCCCCCACCCGCGATCATGAAAATCATTCACCGTGGCGATCGGCACCGGCAGCCCATACTTCGGCCCATACAGCGCGATCGCTCCCGCCTCGCCATAGTTCTCTGCCAGCACGGCATATTGTTTCCGCTCCTCCGGCGGCAGCGCGTCGCGCACCGCGGCCACCTGCGCCACAAACTCCGGCCAGCCAACCTCATTCGCCATGTCGTCGTTATGCTTCATCTGCCAGTTCCAAGCCGCCGAACCCGGCCGCCATATCGGCAGAGCCTCCCAGGCAACCGCCCCCACCTCAAGCAGCACCGCGACCACCACCGCTCCGTACACCACTCCGCGCACCGCCTTTGCACGAGCCGCCAGCCATCTCTCCAGCCCCACCGCCCCCGCCGCATACAGCACCGCATACGCCGGCAGCAGGTAATATCCCCTCCCCTTCATCAGCGCAAACAGCACCAACGGTCCCACATAGAACACACTCAGCAGCCGAAACCGAGGACTCCGCAGCAGCGCAATCAGGCCGCCCACGGCAAACGGCAGCCCAAACATCATGAACTTGAGCTGGTCCGTGAAATACCCGGCGGCCCGTCCATGGCGAACATCCCGCAGGTGAATGTAGTGCTCCATCTGCAGCGTGATAAAGTGGTGCCGCGCCAGCCAAATCAGGTTCGGAGCCGCGACCACCACCGCCACCCCGGCGCCCATCCAGAACCACCGGCTCTTCAGATGATGCCGCTGTGACGGCAGCAGCACAATCCCCGCCAGCAGGCTCACCAGCGGGAACGCTATCGCATACTTCGACAGCACCCCCAGCCCGAGCCCCAGCCCCGCGCCCATCCAGAACCGCTCATCCCCGGTCCTCAGCACCAATGCCGTGGAAAGAATCAGCACCGACCACGCCAACATGTCGAACGTGGTGTACTGCATCAGCGAGCTGAACGCCAACGCCAACGGAAGGCTCAGCAGCAGCGCCACCACCTGCGCGCCGCGCCTCCCACCGAGCTCCCGCGCCATCAATCCCACCAGCACCAGCGACACCGCATTCACCACCGCCGCCGGCAGCCGGAACACCTGCACCGAGATCCCAAACAGCGCAATCGCCATCCGCCCAAAGAACGACGTCATCGGCGGATACGGCACAAACCCCCACCCCAGATGCCGCGCATCATCCAGAAACTGCAGCTCATCGCGATGAAATCCATACCCGTTCCCCATCAAAAAATGGGCAACAATCACCAGGGCAGCAAGCGCACTCAGGACAAACACATCCCGGCGCAGAGAGGTCATTGACTCGGCTTGTTCCATTGCCAGCAGATTACGACGAACCAACCCCATTGGTTCCAACCCGCCGCAAACTCCAACCCCCGCCGTCCGCGATGGACCTTCGTTGCCCTTGCCCTACCCCTTTTTGGTTTGTCATCCCGCAGGGATCTGCAGTTGCCTTTGCTCTTGCAGTTATTTGCTCTTCGCCGTCATCCTTGAGCGAAGCGAAGGACCCCCGTATTGGCTCTTGCTGTTGTCCTTTCCTTTGCCCTTCCGGATTAGCAGGGGGTCTTTAGCCCCCTGAACCACCTCCCCCAGCGGAAAAGGGCTTTAGCCCTGGGCTCTGGCTCCCGCCCGGGTGCCCAACCCCAACTCCCGCCGTCTGCGCAAAACCTGTCAAGCCCCCAATTCTGTCCAAAACCTCCAAAACCCCTATCAACACTGGCGATAAATCTTTTCAAAAGTTGGCATAGTTACCCCCACCGACTAGCTACAATTGAAGTAGGGGATAATCCAACCGCATCGGCCCAAACCGCCGATCGCCAAGAATACTACCTAACCCCAATGCTTTGAACATTTTGCCCATAACATCTTTGAATACAACAATATCCACCAAAATCTCCACAAGTCCGCAACCAACTCCCCTGAATAGAACACTTTGAACCCAAAAGTACCCGGGGGGAGGGGGTGGGGGGGTGCCCCTACCCCAGCATGGCCAGCAGCCCCGCCTCATCGAGCACCGCCACGCCCAGCTGCTCGGCCTTCTCCAGCTTCGACCCGGCCTCCTCCCCGGCCACCACGTACGTAGTCTTCTTGCTCACCGAGCCCGACACCTTCCCCCCCGCCGCCTCGATCCGCTCCTTCGCCTCATCGCGAGTCAGCGTCGGCAGCGTCCCAGTCAGCACAAACGTCATCCCGTTCAGCGCCGTCCCCCGCACCCGTCGTTCAGCCGTAAACGTGAGCCCGTACCCCCGCAGCCGCTCCACCAACGCCAGGTTGCGCTGATTGGAAAAGTACTCCAGCACAGTCGCAGCAACCTTCGGCCCAATGTCATTCACGCGGGTCAGATCCTCTTCGGTTGCCGCGATCAGCGCATCCATCGACCCAAACTCCTCGGCCAGCGCCTGCGCCGTCCGCTCCCCCACATGCCGAATCCCCAACCCCAGCAACACCCTCTGCAAAGGCTGCTTCTTTGACCCCTCAATCTGCTCCAGCAGCGCATCAGCCGTCTTCTCGCCAACCCGTTCCAGCGTCAGCAAATCTTCCTTCGTCAGCGTGTAAACATCCGCGATGGAATGCACCAAAGCCTTGCGAGTAGGCTCAACGACAGCTTCAACCTCGTCCTCACGCATAGCACTGTCATCTCGACCGGAGTCCGCGCTGCTCGCGGACACAGAGGAGAGACCTGCGGAGAGACCTGCAGCTTCACCCTCCGCGAGCGTATGTCCAAGCAGCTGCGCAACCATCGCTTCTCCGAGCCCTTCGATGTTCATCACGCTCCGCGACGCAAAGTGCCGCAGCTCTTCCTCCAGCCTCGCGGGACAACTCACATTCACGCAGCGCAGATCCACTTCGCCCGGTTCGCGCACCAGCTTCTCACCGCACCGAGGGCAATCCGTCGGAAGCACAATCTCGGTCTCGCCGCGAGGATGCGTCGCATCCTCAACCACCTCGGTGATCTTGGGAATCACATCGCCGCCGCGCTCCACCGACACGAAGTCGCCAATCCTCACGCCCAGCCGAGCAATCTCATCCGGATTGTGCAGCGTCGCGCGAGTCACCGTAGTTCCACCAATGAACACCGGCTTCAGGATCGCAACCGGAGTAATCTTCCCCGTTCGTCCCACGCCGAACTGCACATCCTCCAGCAGCGTAACGCCCGCACGAGCCGGGAACTTATACGCAATCGCCCATCGCGGAGCCTTGCCCGTAAACCCCAATCGCCGCTGCTGCGCCACCGCATCGACCTTGATCACCACACCATCGATCTCGTATGGCAAGCCATCGCGCTTCGCATCCGCCTCCGCGATGAACGCCATCACCTCGCCGATCGACTCCACCGTTCGGGCATTCGGGTTCACCAGGAAGCCTGCATCCTTCAACGCCTGCAGCGCAATGCTCTGCTCCGCCAGCAACGGCTCTCCAACCGGCTCCGACAGGCGCAGCAGGAAGTAGGCGAAGAACTCCAGTCGTCGCTGCGCCACGATGTTCGGCTCCAGCGTCCGAATCGTCCCTGCAGCTGCATTCCGAGGGTTCGCAGCCGGAGCAAGCCCAGCAGCTTCACGCTCCACATTCATCCGCTCGAACGCCTTCTGCGGCAGCACGACTTCACCGCGCACCTCGAACGCCTGCGCCTGTCCCTTGGCAGCAAGCCCTGCCTTCTCCAGCTTCTCCGCCGAGATCTGCAGCGGAACGCTCCGAATCGTCCTCACATTGGAGGTCACATCCTCCCCAACCGTCCCATCACCGCGAGTCACGCCCGTCTT
>DATCDL010000036.1:0-9049 GCA_036510715.1 Acidobacteriaceae bacterium | reverse complement strand
TGACAGACCTCGGCATCATGCACGGTCTGGGGTGAAACGCCCAGCATCACATGGGGACCCGGGGTGCCATTGGCCGCCGCCGGCGCTGCATATTCTCCCCAGGTGTAGACCAGGACGCCGAATTGCGATTCATCCCAGGTTCGCACGAGGGTGAAGTTGCCGATGTGCTGCGGCATCTTCGGCATCACCTGGGTCGATGCGGATGCATCCACCCTTCGCTCATGCAGGACGTCCGCGCCGAAAATTGCAGCCATCGCCAGCACGGCTCCGACCTTCAAGAGGAGGGGACGAGTACTGCGTGTTGGGTGCGGTGTCTCGCTTACGGGCTCGGGGAGCACATCTTTTGGGTCGTTCCGCAATTTGTCTGCAACCGTGAAAAAGATGGCCAGAGCGCATACAAAGAGGCAACCACCGATGATGTAATCGGCGATCAGCCCATGCTGCTGCATCCAGGGGTGGGGCACTGCAATCGTGTAATACACGACCAATAGGCAGAGGCGGAGGAAGTTGAACAGATAGCCGAGCAGGACGGCACCGATCACGACAGGAGCATAAACGTACCAGCGAAAACGGTACAGGTAGCTCACCACAATCGCCGCCAGTCCAAGCGTGATTGCACCACGAATCCCGTTGCAGCCCGGAGCGATGAACATTCCGAACTGGGGGGTAAACATCAATCGCAGCTTATCTTGCGTGAGGGGCTGGCCAAGCACGTGAGCCCAGGCTCGCGCCACGGTCGCGGAGGCATGCTGCAGGGGCAGATCCACCCTGCGGCTGAAGGTTGCCGGAACCGGAATTACGGCCCACATAAAGAGCACAGGAAACCAGGCAACCTTGAGCAGGCGCTTGCCGCCGAAGAGCAGAACCATGCCCGCTGCATAGACCACCGCCACCAGTGGTAGGGGCGGAAGTTGCAGTAACCAATCCTTGTTGACAGTCACAATCAACAACATCTGGTCGTGCAAGAACATCAAGGCCGCCGAGGTCGCAAGGACGGCAAAGCCCCACCATGAGCCCTCCGTCTCCCAACCCAGCGATCGCCATGCCCGCAGAATCAGCAAATAGCTGACGAGGGGTACGACCATGCCCATGGACTTCAGGTCGTCGTGCGTCCAAATATCGAGCAGGGACTGGGCCGACTTCCAAACAGTCAACAACCCCACCGCCGCGCACAAGGTTGCCAGTGCGACTACGGTTCGGGGTTGGGAGTTAGGTAGGAATTGCCTGGACACAAGCCTCAGTACACCCTATAGGGGTAATGTGCCGGTACTTTTGGGGGAGGGTTGGAATACCCCGGCCGGCATATAACTTACAAATTCTTCGCCGCACGACGCGCGCGGATGCGTGTCCGAAGGGACGAAACGGCGTACGCACCACCCGCCAGACCTGCCAGAATGAGCGTGGGGTTTTCGGGTGAGTCCGTGCATCCGCCCTGAGCATAAGCTGGTACTGCGGCAATCATTGCAAATGCGAGAGCAGTGAGGAGCAAGGTCTTCTTCATTGGAGATCCCGTTTCCGCCGCGACCATGGGGCCCTTGGCTGGAGTGTCGATTATATTGAGTCCGCCCGGGTTGTTCTGGGTTCGATCACTCTTACTGAGCAGACTTGTAGATATCTACACCAAGGATATAGGGGATGGATGTAGAAAGTCAACGATCTTATTGGCCTGCAAGAGAGTCTCGGCGGGTACTTTATAGAGGTTACGGGCAGATTGTGTGCCAATCTGCTACAAAGCCCTCTCGGGCTGTAAAATCAGGCTCTGGAGCCGGGGTTTCCGGCAGATTCAGGAGGTTGTGCACACGATGGCATCGGCAATGGCAAGTATGGAAGCCCTGACGGGCGTATATGACGGTCTTAAGGCGCGGATGGACAAGACAATTGATGACTTCCGCGCAAATCTTGTCAGCGTTCGTACGGGTCGTGCTTCGGTTCACATGCTTGATGGCATCAAGGTTGACTACTATGGTACGGACACGGCGATCTCTCAGGTGGCGCAGATTACAACACCTGAGGCGAACCTGATTCTTGTACAACCGTGGGAGCAGACGCTGGTCACGGCGATTGAGAAGGCCATTCGGACCAGTTCACATGGCTTCAATCCGATGCACGACGGCAAGATCATCCGGGTGCCCGTCCCGCCCATGACCGAGGAGCGCCGCAAAGAGGCTGTGAAGCTGCTTGCAGGCACGGTCGAGGACCACAAGACGTCGATCAGGAACATCCGCCGCGAAGGCAATGACGCCGTGAAGAAGGCTGCAAAGGACAAACTGATCTCAGCCGACGATGAAAAGCGCGCGAATGAAGAGATTCAGCAGTTGACCGATGCTGAGATCAAGCGGATCGAAGAACTCTTCCGCGCCAAAGAAAAAGAAGTCATGACGATCTGAAGCGGGAAGTCGTCGAAGTCAGGAAATGGGAGCGGCGAGCGCACGCCGCGTAGGCAGAATTGTTCGTTTCCGGGCGAGATCGTCTACTCCTTGGCAGCTGCGCTCAGCAGCGCGTCGGCCACCGCCGAGGCTTCTCGTGCGGCCTGCATATCATGCACCCGGAGCACGTGGGCTCCGGCCATGATTGCGGCGACGTTTGCGGCGACCGTTGCGATGCGCCGCGCTTCGGCCGGCTCCTGGCCTTGCTTCTGCACGGGTTGGACGGCTTCGGCCAGAAAACCCTTGCGCGAGAGCCCTATAAGGAGTGGTCTTCCCAACTCTCGGAGTCGTCCGAGGCCAGCCAGCAGGGCGAAGTTTTCGGCGCCACGCTTGCCGAAGCCAAACCCTGGGTCGACGACGATCCGCTCCGTGCTGATGCCCATCGCTTCTGCCTCGGCCAACTGCTCGCAAAGGCCGCCAAAGACCATCGGCACAACCTCTCGGCCGCGTAGAGGGGGGAGTGACTGCCAGTCCGACGGCCGACCTCGTGCGTGCATCAGGACGAGACCGCAGCCGGTTTGAGCCACAACCCCGGCCATTGACTGGTCCCAGGTAAGCCCGGAGACGTCATTGATGATCTCGGCGCCTGCCTTTGCCGCAGCCCTTGCGGTGGAGGCGTGATAGGTGTCTACCGACACGACGGCCCGGGGCCGCTCCAATATCAAGCGCTCCAGTACGGGCAGCAAGCGCGCCTGCTCCTCGTACTCGTTGAGTGCAATCGCGTTGGGACGAGTCGACTCCGCGCCCAGGTCGACGATGTCCGCACCACCATCCACGGCTTCCATTGCAGCGGCCACGGCCATCTTGGCATCGGCTGCCGGACCGACCGACGTTTGGCGATCGGCACTCAACAGGCCGTCCCCGGAGAAGCTGTCCGGCGTAAGGTTCACGATGGCCATCAGGCGCGTGCGCTCCCCGAGCGCCAGCGTTCTGGTGCGCAGTCTCCAGTCGAAGTGCGGTCTGTATCTGCTTTGGCTCATGGCGTTGGGCTCAGCTTCGCGGCGCTTCGGATCGTCAAAACTCATCGGCGTCATTGTAGACTTGCCGCAATGCAACTCTCTGCGCGAATTCGCACGATTTCTTGTCTTCTTTCTCTTGGGATCGGGCTGCCCGTGATGAGTGGCCAGAGTGTCTCTCCCGCACCTAGCCAAGCTCCGGTGGTCCACGCCTATCCTACTGGCTTGGCTACGCCGCTGGGGGCTACGGTCACGTCGCTGCTCGCTGATCCCGCCGTGTCCAGAGCGCATTGGGGGATTGCCGTCACCGCGTTGGACGGCACACCGATCTACGGCCTCGACGAGGGGCAGCTGTTCCGGCCTGCCTCCAACAATAAGATCTTTACGACTGCGACGGCCATGGCGCTGCTCGGCCCCGCAAAGACCTTTGACACCCGTATCTTCGGCAAGCTGAACTCTGCTACCGGAACCGTGGTCGGCGACCTCGACCTGGTCGGTGGCGGCGATGCGAACTTCGGAGCGGACGACCTGCCCTACGTGCCGCCGTCGGAGCGCCCGAAGAATACGGATGACACGCCCAAGCTTCCTGCGTTGGCTGACCTCGCAGCCCTCGCCGACCAGCTTGTCGCGAAGGGCGTCAAACGCATCGACGGCAACATCGTTGGGGATGACACGCTCTATCCCTACGAGCCCTATGCCGAATCCTGGGCCGCCGACGATCAGGTCTGGGGCTATGGCGCTCCCGTCACCGCGCTGAGTATCGATAATAATCAGCTCAAGTTGACGGTCACTCCTCGCAAGGTGCTACCGGCTCCCGGCAGTGGAATTCCCACCAACGCAACCGTGCAGATCGAGCAGAATGTGCCGTACTACACGGTTGTGTCGGACGTGGAGACTGTGGCGGCGAGTGAGGATGCCGAAGGCGTGCAGGTGGAACGCTTGCCCGGCTCGCGCGTGATCCGCGTGTACGGCTCTATGGCTGCGAATACCGATCCCGACGTTGAAGAGTTGGCCATCGCCGATCCCGCCGACTATGCGGCTATGGTCCTGCGCAGCATGTTGGTGCAGCGCGGGATTGTTATCGCGGGCACAGCGCGCGCGGAGCATAGTCTGCCGAGCGATGCGAAGGGCTACCTGAGTGAGTTGCTTACGCCTGTCCCATGCGATTCAGGGATAATCTCAGGCGATGAAACGTGTGTAGAGGACTGCTTGGCCAAGGCCGCCTCCTCTGCCCCGCTGCTCGCTTCGCAGACCTCTGCACCGCTGGCCGAAGATGTCGTCCTTACCAATAAGGTGAGCCAGAATCTTCATGCAGAGCTCTTTTTACACAATCTTGGACGCTTCGCATCCTGCGGCAGAGGATCCATCGTCGACGGTGCACGCTTCATTCGCGCCAACTTGCTCCACGCCGGTCTCGACCCTGACGACTTCATTTTGTTCGACGGCTCAGGCCTGAGCGCTCACGACCTTGTCGCGCCGCGCGCTGTGGCGACCTTCCTTGCCTATGCCGCAAAGCAGCCGTGGTTTCCTGCATGGAAGGCCTCGCTTCCCGAGGGCGGCGTGGACGGCTCACTGGACAGGCGGTTCCCTGATCCGCCACTGAAGGACCACGTCTTCGCCAAGACCGGAACGCTGGGCGAATCGCGCGCCCTCTCTGGCTACCTCGACGCCGCCAGTGGACGCACAGTCATCTTCTCGATCTTTGTGGACACGCATACCCCAGCGACCTCGGCCGACCGCGTTGCCATGGACAAGATCGTGGCAGCCATTGCCGCTTCGCAGTAGGGAGTAGATGTACGCTGCGAGTACTAGGGAACGGCCAGACATCCAACGTGGGACGCACAACCCGGAATGTGGAACTTCGGGCCTCTTATCTCGGCGTATGCGCCTTGATGTACTCGCGCAGTTGCAGGTTGTGCTCCAGCGCCTTCGAAACTCCGGTGTCGAGCATGCGCAGCCACTCGCTCGCCGGTTCTTTGAGTTCAGCCATGTTGAGCAGGTAGCTGGTCTGCACAATGATCTCCAGCGCATTGGATAGATCATGCGCCAACCGCCGAATCTCGACCGCTAGCTCTTCAGGAATCTGCTGCTGCGCGACCGATACGTTCTTGGTCGAAGGCTTACTCATAGCGCTCTTCGCTGCTCCCGTACTGGATTGGTTGAGGTGGACGTGACATCCTGCAAACAGGATTTGCCAAGTGTACCGTGCCTTTGCTCGCAGCGCACCTCAGGGCGGGGAACGGACGCCGGATTGACAGCCTGCTCCCGCTCTGGGAGACTAAGAGTTCACGAAGTTCGCGCGGCTGGAGACAGCTGTGGCCCTCTGAAGTGAGCCGAAATGGCGGAATTGGCAGACGCGCGTGGTTCAGGTCCACGTTCTCGCAAGGGAGTGGAGGTTCGAGTCCTCTTTTCGGCACCAAAGTTTGAATCAACGCGCAAGCAGCGTGCGAGGTTCGAGTCCTCGTTGCAGCACCAAAGTTTTCTGATCCACGCTGCCCGGGCGTGGATTTTTCGTTGCGGCATATGGCTTGCGAATAGCCGCCTGCTATGCCGGCTCCTGATACAGCCCGATGACATTGCCGCCCGGATCAAGAAATCGTGCGGTGATCTCGGGAGCATCGCCACCGATAGGTTGAACGATCTCTCCTCCATTCGCGAAGACGGCGTCGAGTATGGCGGCTACGTTGTCGACCATGATGTAGACCAGAAGACCGGGTTCTCGAGCTGGCAGCCGGCCGAGCAGCCAGGCTCCGCTGACTTGTCCTGTTGCGTCATCGAAGGCGGTTCGGGCATCGCCGGACCGTCTTACGTTCCATCCGAAGA
The DNA here is from genome assembly GCA_036510715.1 of Acidobacteriaceae bacterium. Taxonomy (GTDB): domain Bacteria; phylum Acidobacteriota; class Terriglobia; order Terriglobales; family Acidobacteriaceae; genus Granulicella. Next base: position 2,844 of record DATCDL010000036.1, on the reverse strand, counting down.
CGTCCTTGTAAAACGCGGAGGAGGCGCCAATGTCCTTCGCGGGCATCTCGATGTAGCAAATCTTGCCGTGAGCTGGTGTTGGAATCAAGGGGGAGCTCCTCTCGAAGAGCCAAAGCGTGAATCATCCAGCAGGATAGTCTTTCTGAGGGGAGACTTGCAGGAAATCTGCGCAACCCCAGCTAGCCGCTGTAGGATATTGCGCAGGAGATTCCCCCTGTGAACAAGCTGTTCCACGTTGCTTCGCCAGCCCTTGCTTCTGTGTTCGTCCTTATTCTCGCGACCTCCGCTTGTCCTGCGCAACAAGCGGCGCCGCAGCCTCTGCAGGCGATGCCTTACTCTCCCTCACTCGACCTCACCAGCCTCGACAAGACCGTTGACCCTTGCGTCAACTTCTACGACTACGCCTGCGATGGTTGGAAGAAGAAGAACCCAATTCCCTCCGACCAGGCAAGCTGGGACGTCTATGCAAAGCTGGCCAACGAGAACCAGCAGTTCCTCTGGGGCATCCTGGTGGACGACGCGAAGAAGACAGACCGCACGCCGATTCAGCAGAAGGTTGGCGACTACTTTGCGGCTTGCATGAACACTGCGGCCATCGACTCCGACGGCGACAATCCTATCCAGCCGGCGCTTGCCCGCATTGACGCTCTGGCCACGCGCGCTGAGTTGATTGCCGCTCTCCCCAGCCTGCACCACGACTATGTGGGCAGTTCCTTCTTCCGCTCCGGCACCGGACAGGATGCCGTCGACTCGTCCACCGTCATTGCAGAGCTTGGAGCCGGCGGGATCGGTCTCCCCGACCGCGAGTACTACCTCAAGACCGACCCCAAGAGCGTCAAACTGCGCGAAGAATACGTTGCCTACATCACGCGGCTACTGACGCTCGCCGGCGAACCCTCCGAGGAGGCTTCCACGGATGCAGCGAGCGTTTTGCGCATCGAAACCGCGCTGGCCAAGGCGTCGCTTACCCGCGTCCAGCAGAGAAATCCGCACAACATTTACCACATGATGCCGGTCGCGAATCTCGAGAAGTTGACGCCCGCGATTAACTGGTCAGCGTACTTCGCTGAGCAGCAGCGAACGGGTGCTCCGGCCATCGCCAAACTGAATGTCTCGCAGCCCGAATTCATGAAAGCTGTCCAGGCTGAACTCACGACAGAAGACCTCGCCGCCCTGCGGGCCTACTTGCGCTTTCACCTGCTCAGCGGTGCCGCATCCTATCTCGCCAAGCCGTACGCTCAGACCTATTTCGACTTTTATTCCACGACCCTGCGCGGCGTCCCTGCAATGCCGCCGCGCTGGAAGACCTGCACCCGCGGGGTGGATCGCAACCTCGGCGAAGCGCTGGGGCAGGAGTTCGTGGCGCGCACCTTCTCCGCCGACATGAAGGCGAAGACGGAACTGATGACCCAGCAGATCGAGACAGCCATGGGCCAGGAGATCCAGTCGCTGGATTGGATGAGTCCGGCCACCAAGACCGAGGCGCTGCGCAAGCTGCACGCCATCCGCAACAAGATCGGCTACCCGGAGCACTGGCGCGATTACACCGCACTCGAGGTGAAGCCCGACGACTACTTTGGCAACACTCTTCGGTCGATGCACTTTGAAGAGGCGAGGGAGTGGAACAAGCTCGGCAAGCCTGTCGACCGCGAAGAGTGGGGCATGACGCCGCCTACCGTCAACGCCTACTTCGACCCTCAGATGAATGACATCAACTTCCCCGCGGGCGTCCTGCAACCTCCGCTCTATGACCCGAAGATGGATGATGCTCCCAACTATGGAAATACTGGCGCGACCATTGGCCACGAGCTTACCCACGCCTTCGACGACGAGGGCCGCCAGTTCGATGCCAAGGGCAACCTGCGCGACTGGTGGACGCCCGCCGACGCCAAGGGCTTTGAGGAGCGCATCAACTGCCAGCGCGATCAGTACGCGAAGTACATTATCGTGGACGACATCCACATCAACTCCAAGCTGACCAGCGGCGAAGACGTTGCCGACCTCGGAGGAACGCTGCTCGCCTACATTGCGTGGAAGGAGCAGACCAAGGGCGAGCACCTGACCGACGTCGACGGCTTCACTCCGGACCAGCGCTTCTTCGTCGGCATGGCGCAGTGGGCATGCTCGAACGAGCGTCCAGAGAACCAGCGCGTTCAGGCTGCCACGGACCCGCACTCTCCGGGATTTGCGCGCATCAACGGCATCGTCTCGAACATGCCGCAGTTCCAGAAGGCGTTCAGCTGCAAGGAAGGTCAACCCATGGTCCACACACCTACCTGCAAGATCTGGTAGCGGGCTCTGCGCGGCATCCACCCCCAGACATGAACAAGCGCCTGCCAGATCGCTCTGGCGGGCGTTTCGTTATCACGCAAGAGTCAGGGCAAGATTGCCCAGGTTCTTTCGTCGCCGAGGGCCTCTCTCGATGTAGACTGGCAGCGCTTCGCGGGCCACGCATCCTCAGCTCATCAAATCTCAGATCGTTGGAGGCTTCATGCAACCCTCGCTCACAAAGCGCTGTATCGCCGAGTTTTTCGGCACGTTCTGGCTCGTCTTCGGCGGTTGCGGAGCAGCCCTCTTTGCTGCAGCCTTTCCCTCCCTGGGCATCGGCTTCGTTGGTGTCGCCTTCGCCTTCGGCCTGACTCTTCTCACGATGGCGTACGCTATCGGACACATCTCAGGATGCCATCTTAACCCCGCGGTCACGCTTGGACTGGTTGCGGGCAAGCGCTTCCCTGCGAAAGAGATCCTACCGTACTGGATCGCCCAGGTACTCGCCGGCGCGGCGGCCGCGGGGGTGCTCTACCTCATCTACACGGGCAGGGACAACTGGACCATTGGAGGCTT
>DATCDL010000035.1:0-18127 GCA_036510715.1 Acidobacteriaceae bacterium | reverse complement strand
GGATCGAGAAGAGCGTCTTCAATATTTGCGGAGGCATTCGCGCCGCCGTCTAATGTGGCTTTGAGATGAACGCGGAGTGCGGAGAGTGCTGCAACGAGATAGCGCTGGTTCGCCTCAGACCAGGTGATGCTCGCGTCGGCGCTGGATGCGCTGCCAGCGGCGGCTTCCGCACCGCGGAGGGTGTCTTCGCTCGTGTCTTCGGTCATGATGGGAGCGCTCATGGCATGGACACCGTGGGACCTTCAAGGACGTGCGTGACGGCGTTGAAGGTCAGCTGGCTTTCGGCGCCGTCGACCTGCACGCGGACGAGGTAGGTGCCTGTGGGGACGCTGGCGATGTTGATGACGATCGAGGGCGCCTCGGCAGTAGAGACAACGCTGGTGGAGGCGTAGGCCGCGGGCGGTGCCGGCGGAATGCTGTTGAGCAGAAGCACGGCGCGCTGGCCAATGCCGATGTTGGGGACGAGGTTGATGGTGACATCGGTGCCGCCGACGACGGCCACACCGGTGGCGCTGGAGACGGTGGGACACAGCACGAAGGAGGCGACGTTCGACTGGAAGCCGCGGTGCGTGGCGGCGGGCGTTCCCATGTCGAGCTTCTGAAGGACCTGCAGGCTCTTGACACCGGCGTGAAGAACCGACGTCAGGGTGAGGCTGAGTTGCGTGTCGGAGGAAGTGTCGGGGGGCAGCTCCTGGTCCTCGATCACGATGAAGGTGTTGACGCTTCTCAGGTGCGTGCCCTGGATGAGGAGGGTGGACGCTGAAGTGATGGGCTTGGTGTCCTGTGAGACGACTTGGCTGACGTAGGGTGATTCGAACGGCACGACGTAAAGATTGCGCTGGAGGACTGGGGGAGCAGGAGCGAGTGTGTCATCGGATTCCATGAGCACGAGAGAGGCCTGGTAGGCGGCGGAGAGGCTGTACTCAACCTGGAAAAAGACCGACCAGAGCTTGGAAAACTCTTCGAGCGAGAGGCCAGTGGGGGTGAACCGCACACGCTCGATCTGGCTGTCGAGCCCCGAGCCAGCGAGGAAGCCGAAGGTAGACGCCGCGTTGTTGATGTTGTCTGCAGAGAGCAGCGGCTGGGCGTGGAGCGCAGTCGCGACCGCGCCCAGCAATCGCTGCGGTTCGAGCTTGGTGTCGTCGCCGTGGAACGAGAAGATGTAGTGGAGATCGAAGGCCGCGGTGGGGCGTTGTGCGAGCGTGCCATCCGGGCGCCGCGTCGGAAGATCGGCGTTCCGGAAGGCGGCGTTGGGCGTGATCTGGTAGAGGAAGATGTTGACCAGAGGTGTGGTTGAGCTGGTCGCATCAGGGCGGCTGAAGCCAACCTTGGCTCCGACCACGGCGTTTCCCACCGGCGTCATCAGCACCTGCTGGAGGGCAGCGGTCACGGTGGCGATGGCGAGGTAGTTGCTCATTGTGCGCTCCCACCCACCTGTTTGAGGAACTGATCGAGAGAGACCGCGGGGGGCCGCGGTCGTTGCACACGTGGCGCGGGCGGGGGAGAGGTGATCTCGGCGCGGACCTCGATGCGGCCGATGCTGACGCTGACCGTCGGTGGTCCAGGGTGGAAGGCCTGGTGCCGTTCTGAAGGTTGCAACACCGGCCTGCGCGTGGGCTCGGCGAGCGGGGTGAGGCGCGGCGTGGGTTGTGGTTCGACGAAGGGAACGTATGCCGGCGAAGTTGCTTGTGGATTGTAGGCGGCGGGTGTCTCGATCGCTTCGGGGGTAGGGTTCAGCTCCGCGACAAGATGCCGCTTCCTGACGTTGTCGCGCTCGGGAGACGGAGGAACGGTCTCGCGTTCGGCGTAAGGCGGCTGCGGAGGAGCCTCCCAAGGGAAGGCGCGCGGGCGCGGTGATCGAGGCAGGCGTGGGGCTTCGTCTTGAAACGCTGGAGCGGGAGGGGCAACGTGGGTCTCTAAGCTGGGGTTGGTCTCACGGTTCTGGAGTGGGTGGGGGCGGTCTTCGGAGGTCTCCGGATAGGGGTGCGTGGGTTGAAAGGTGGGTTCAGAGGCGAGGAACGCGCTCGACTGGGTATCGCTGCTGAAGCGCGCGGGAATGGCCGGCTCGGCGAGCGGGATAGCACCAAGCGCGCGGGCCGCAAGACGATTCAGAAAGTTGGCCATGCCATCTCCACATAGGTTTGGCGGCGAACCATACTGAGGGCGAGGATGTCGGGCTCGCGCCAGCCGTAGGCCGAGGCCAGCGCGTGGACGTCGCGCAGAAGACGCTTTGCGGTTGCGGAGATCCTTGACCAGAGGAAGCGCTCGATATCGAGCGTTACCTGCCAGGCGTGAGAGCAGGCGGTGCAGTTGAGATTGATGAGCATCTCGGCTCCGGGATCGGCGGCGGCGAGAGCGGAGGAGACGGTCTCGATTGTGTCCGGGGGCAGGTCGGCAGTTGGGATTGGCTGACCGTCGAGGGTTGCTTCTACGATGCAGCGGTCGGCGAGCATCTTTGCAGCGTGTTCGGGCTCAGTGCAGATGCTGACGGCGCGGAGGTCGAGGCTGTCGGGGAGGCGCAGTCGCAGGGAGATGCGGCCGTCGTCAAGGGTTAAAGCGGGGGGATCTGCAGGCGACGATGTCGATGCGTTCAATTCATGCGTGGAGAGGATGTATTCGAGCGGTTGGTTGCAGGCAGGGCAGTGGGCGAAGGCGTTGAGCGAAGGGCCGAAGAGGCGCTCGTAGATCTCGAGCAGACGGGTGTCTCGAGCGCCGATGCTCAGACGGGCGAGCTCGTCCGGCGACTCTGCAGGAGAACACGCAGCGAGCAGCATGAGGGCGCGGTCAACCGGCTGTTGGCCGGAGCCGCGCTCCCAGAGTGAGATCAGGTCCGAATTCGCGGGAATGCATGTAGGGCGAGACATCAGGCGCTCGGAATGGAGAAGCTAGGCTCCGTGGGCTCAGTAACACTGCTGTCGGCCTCCCATCCCTCATTTTCGAGCTTGATGTGCTGGATGGCGACCGCGTTGGCGTTGGCGTCGAGATCGGGAAGGGCCTGGAACTCGGAGACCCAGCAGCGGTACACCTTGTAGGCGATCGCGAGTTGACCGGCTTCGTTGTAGAACTCAATGATGATGTCCTTGCGGAAGTCCTTCAGAGACACCTCTGCACCGAGGCCGGCACCGTAGTTCCAGACCTTATTGGCCCATTGTGCGAAGTCGATGTCGTGGGTGACGCCGCGTTCGAGCATGATGGCGTCGTACTCTGTGCGTCCGGGAGACTTGCGGCTGGTACTGGGGTCGCCGCCGACACGATGCTTGACTACTTCGGTGGTCCGCTTAAGGCCGCCAACTTTGCTGATGCCGGCAACGTATTTGCCATCCCACTTCACGCGGAAGATGAAGTTCTTGTAGGGATCGAAACGGGTTGGATTGGCGCTGAACTGAGGCATCGATGCACTCCTTAAGAGGTTTGTCCAGCGATTTGCTGGATCTGAATGATGACGAATTCGGCGGGCTTGAGCGGGGCGAAGCCGACGAGGATGTTGACGATGCCGTTGTCCTGGTCGGTGGAGGTAGTGGTTTCGCTGTCGCACTTGACGAAGTAGGCTTGCTGCGGCGTGGTGCCCTGGAAGGCGCCTTGAATGAAGAGCGTCTGCATGAAGGCACCGACGTTGAGTCGGATCTGGGCCCAAAGGGGAGCATCGTTGGGCTCGAAGACAGCCCACTGTGTGCCTCGGTAGAGGCTGGTTTCGAGAAAGAGGGCAAGGCGTCGAATGGGGACGTATTTCCACTGCGAGCCCGCTTCGTCGTTGCCGTTGGTGGTGCGAGCTCCCCAGACGACCGTGCCGTAGGCGCTGAAGGAGCGGATGCAGTTGACGGCGACGGGGTTGAGCTGGCCGTTTTGTTTGTCGGTCAGCGGGGTGGTGACGCCACTGACGCCGACCAGGGCAGTCTCGGTACCGGCGGGCGCCTTCCAGACACCACGATTGACGTCCGTTGAGGCGTAAACGCCGGCGACGAATCCACAGGGCGGGTAATCGCGCGTGACATTGCCCGCCAGCGGGTCTGGAGCCTGCAGCCAGGGGAAGTAGAGGGCGGAGTTATCCCCGTGGAAACCGGGACCCGGGATGAGCGTCGTGAAGTTGGTGATGTCCGGCGATTCTGCGATGAGGAACGCCTGATTGTCTTTGCAGAACGTGTCGAGTTCGCCAAGGACGGTAGTGTTGGTCTCCCCGGGAACGCAAAGAAGATTGAAAATATCCACGGTGGCCAACAGGTTGACGCCGGTCGTGCCGCCCGTCGCTGCCAAGGCAGTTTCGAAATCGCCGTTGTTGGGGCTAAGAACATTGCCGGGCGCGCCGTTGATCAACGGATCGGGTGCGGCGGTGTCGTCGGGAGCAGTTGTGGTTGTGCCCGGAACAGTGGCCGTGACGAAATTGGAGTTGTTGGCGAGGACGTCGACGACGTAGCGGCCCTGTGGGTCGGACTTGCTGATGCTGAGGTTATTGAAAGATTCAACGACGGCAGGAGTCGCGCCAGCGGGCGCATAGGTAACCTGAAGCTGGAAGCGACCCGGGGAGGCCGTCGAGTTCTTGATTGAAATCTGGTATGAGTTGGCCCAATCGCCGGCGTTCAACGCGTTAATAATGATCTGCTTAGGCGCGGCTCCGATCGTTACCTGAGCAGTTTTGGCGGTGCCGGAATCTACCAGTCGGACGACATAGGCTTGCTGGCCGCCGTTCAGGAAGAACTGATTGACGGAGTACCCGAGCACACTCCGTGAATCAAGGCCACCAAACTGCCTTTGGTAGTCGGACCAGCTGAGAATGAGGGTCGCCGAATCGGTGGGACCTTGCGGCGCCCAGCCGACAAAGGCTGCGATCGAGGTGGCCACGCCGGTAATCGTGTGGACTCCGCTGGGAAGCTCCTCAATGTAAACACCAGGATAGGTTGGTGTAACTGGCATCGGTTCTCTCCATTTCCGTGGAGCGAAGTCGCTCCGATTGGTGGCCGGTGTGCGTCCGTAGGGATTTCGTCCGGGCGCGGTTTAGAGTGCGTTGGAACTCTCCCCCAGCTTCTGTAGCTTTTCGACCGGGACGACGAAGCTCCGGCGTGCGATCACATCCACTACGGCAAAGACGCGGGGAAGCAATCCGGAGTCAGAAAAATTAACGACCGTGCCTTCCAAACGGTCTGTCGAGGTGAGGGCCTTTGGCAGATCGTCAGCGGACGGCAGAAAGACATCGGCGACTTGAAAACGGACGGCGTCTCCTTCGTGTATCAGTGGGCCCCCCTCGCTGGCGGAGGTTGAGTTGCCTGCGCCTGTCGACAGTACATAGTGCACGGGAGAGCCCAATCTGCGGTCGTCGGGATGGATGAGCGCCCGACTCGGCCAATTGGTGTGGGAAAGCAGCGAGAACCGTGGGGATTTGCCTGAAGAAAAAATCCTGAACCGTCGAGGACAAGCCGTTTTAGCACGGCGCAGTCAGTCAGGCGATGCAGGATTTGGCAGTGTCACTTTGAATGCGCATCGCAGGAGGCGGGTGGAATCCAAGCTGAGAGGAGGTTAAAAATTGAGTGCTTGTGTGAGTTAGCAGCACCCCCGAGTCTTCTGCAAGTCTATGCAGCGCTCTGTAAGAAGTGGCAGTGATCAGGACAGAAACGAAGGATGGTTCAGGCACAGGAATGCGGGGGGTGACGCCGGGGCTTTCTGGTGCTGGAGTCAGGGAACACGGGCGACAGTCAGGCCGCAGGCACGCATCTTGTAGTAGAGGGCGCGCTCGCTCATGCGGAGTCGCTGGGCGATTTTGCGCCGGGTCGAGCCTGGGACTGCGATGGCAGCCTGCAGCACGCGCTTTTCGATCTCTTGAAACGCCTGATTGTAGCCGAGACCTCCGCTTGCGATGCTTTGCCAGACGCCGCTGGCGGATTCGGCCAGCAGATCCACGTCCAATTGAGTGACGTCGGAACGGAGCTGGCGCATCCAGTCGTCAAGGCTAAACGAGGAGCCTTCGGTCTTAAAGAAAAGCATCCGTTGCACGGCGTTTTCCAGTTCGCGTACGTTGCCAGGCAGCGGCTGCGATTCAAGGAAGCGGAGCAGGTCGGAGTCTACGCTTACGACCGGGGAGTAGAGCGCAGCGTGGCGGTCGGCGAAAGCAAGGATGAGTGCGGTCAGGTCGCTGCGGCGGGCGCGCAGCGGTAAAAGCGTTAGGCGAACCACGTTAAGCCGGTGGTACAGATCGAGGCGGAATTTGCCTTCGCGGACCAGTGGCTCCAGCGGTCGGTTGGCGGCAGCAATGATGCGGACATCGACGGGGATCTCCGTGTCCGAACCTACAGGACGGAGGATGCCACGCTGCAGAACGTCCAGCAACTTGGGTTGTAAGGCGAGGGGAAGGTCGTTGACGTCGTCGAGGAACAGCGTGCCGCGCTGGGCAGCACCGAACAAGCCTTTGCGGCTGTTCACGGCACCCGAGAAGGCTCCGCGCTGGTGGCCGAAGAGCTCGCTTTCGGCGAGGGCCTCGGAGATGGTGCTGCAGTGCACTGTGACAAAGCTGAAACGATTGCGCTTTCGGTCGAGTCGATGAATCGCCTGTGCAAGCAACTGCTTGCCCGTGCCGGTCTCGCCTTCAATCAGGACCGTGACGTCGCTGATCTCCGCAGCCCTGCGGGCACACTGCAACTGCGGGAGGAGTTCGTCGGAGTCACTGACGAATCCAAGGTCGCGGAAGAGGGTCCGGAGTGAAGCGTTTGTAGGTTCGCGTTCCATGAGGGCTCTCTCGGGGAGAAAAAGAGAATGATAGGACCGAGTCTGCGTCCGCCGGCTCCCTGGTCGGTTTGCACCGTCAAAACCGGCGGATCCTTTATTAGGCTCCGACGTTGTGGCGCGGCGCTTTACCGATGGAACCCGCTCGGATGGGGAACGTTCAGCCCCAACACGGCCGAAGATTTACAACTGATTTGCCAGTTTCGGAATTTTCTAGCCTTGATGTCCCGTGCAACCTTTGCTGCCTTTTGTGCCAGTGGCAATGCCCTCGTCGACATTGCGCGATCGCGACATGAGAATAGGTATGGCGACTCCCTGAAACAGACCTGGTATTGATGAGAAAAATAGGACATGGTTGACTAGTGGCCTCGGATGGCGCCGATAGATTTCAGCTAAAGCCGGAGGAACTTGAGCCCTCCGTCGTGGATTATGCGCCAGTTCCTGCGTGGAATGCAAGATATTAGTCCCTCGGTAGCGTCAATAGGCAGAGTGCTTTTGTTCGTACAGTGGATCGTGGGTGGCGTAGACGGACAGGACAGAGGACGATTGTCTTTTACCTGTCTGTAACCTACTGAAAGTAAGTGGTGGATGCGGTGCGTGTCACACTGGATCAAGCCCAATAGAATCAGCAGCTTACTGATAATAAAGATGCCACGTTGGCCCCAATATCCCCACTGTGAAGGCCATTATTCCAATTTTATCCCAAGCTTCTGGAGCGCTAAGCGAACACGAATGGCCGGGCATTCCAGGATCATTCTGAGGCAAATAGCACAAATGACATTCGTGTGGAGCTCGATCATCAGCGGAATCTCTTCGTCACGCCGACTACAATCCCTGCCTCCATTTTCTTGATTGAAAGAGGCCCGCGGAATTTTGGAACGCTGCCTTTGAGCGGTGATGTGCGGATGATGGGCAGGATCACGACAGCCCCATCTGGCTGGATGAAGACCGCGCATATATTCGAACAAAAGTGAAGTGGCTTGTGTTTCCAGTTCTCCCGCGGCCGCAGAATTCGTTCGAAGGGGCGTGAGGTACAGGTCTAAACTCGCTGGCAGTGAGTTCGGAGAATCGAACTTGGTGACCCCGTTTTTCGTGCAGTACGACCGAGCCTATAACGTAGCCCGAGCCGGTTAACTTCCAGACCGCCGACTATTGGGAGCAATTCACGTCAAGCGAATTTCCGGTGATTTATCCGTATGTCGCGAATTTGGGGTGGGCAGGGAGTTGGTGAATCGTTTGGCTACATTTCTGAGAATGAGTTTGATTGACAGGTCGGGCCGGAAGACGCTGATGCTCATTGCGTCAGTGGCCATGATGGTGGCGCTGTAAGGTGGCAGCTCAGTCGCCGGAGGGTACCGTTCGAGGGGAGCCACCCATCGTATGCGCAAGATGTACAAATCGTCATTGAGATTGAAGTACGTCGCCGCGCCTGATATGTGATATATTTTTTTCTACACATCTTTCATCCAGTTAGAACCTGAAGGCCACGGCCCTCGTGTATAGGCTCTCTCTTTTCTATTTAGGCTTCGGAGGCGACATGACTTTTCTCAAATATCTTGGCAATCGTGGTTTTCTTGTGGCTTTCGCGTTCCTAGCGCTCTTTGCAGCAGGGGCGCGGGCGCAATCGACGGCGACGCTGTCGGGGGTGGTGACGGACCCGACGGGAGCGGCGGTAGCGCATGCGAAGGTGGTGGTGCATTCGCTGGCGACAGGGCTGGCGAGGACGGTGACGACCGATGGGGCTGGGCTGTATGTGGTGCCGTCGTTGCAGCCGGGCGATTACAAGGTTCAGGCGATGGCGGCGGGGTTCAGCACGGACACGATTGAGAAGGTGACGCTGCAGGTGGCGCAGAGCCTGACGGTGAATCCGAAGCTGGCGGTCGAGTCGGCGGGCGAGACGGTGCAGGTGGAGAGCAGCGCTGCTGGGCAAATTGAGTCGAGCACGATTACGGTGGGCGAGGTGATTGGGCGGAACACGGTGCAGGAACTGCCGCTGAATGGGCGGCACTTTCTGGACTTGACGGTGCTGACGCCGGGTGGGGTGGTGGCGCCAACATCGGGAAGCCTGACGGCTTCGAGCCGAGGGTTGGGATCGAACTCGTTTATTACTGCGGGCAATCGCGAAGACTCGGTGAACTTTCAGATCAATGGCATCAATCTGAATGACATCAGCCAGAACCAGATTACGTTTCAGCCGTCGATCGATACGACGTCGGAGTTCAGGATCGATAACCAGACGTTCAGTGCGGAGTATGGACGGAGCGATGGGTCGATTGTGACGGTGGCGACGCGGTCGGGCACGGATCATTTTCATGGCGAGTTGTTCGATTACTTCCGCAATGAGGCGCTGGATGCGCGGAATTATTTCAACCGCAGCTTCAACCCGACGACCGGGCTTGCTCTGGTGGCGAATACAGGCGCAAAGGCTCCGCTGAAGCGCAACAACTTTGGCGGATCGGTGGGCGGGCCGGTGTGGAAGAACCACACGTTCTTCTTCTTCAGCTATGAGGGATTGCGTCAGCACCAGGGGATTTTGCAGAACAGCCCGGTGTTCAGCCAGGCGCAGCAGACGGCGTTTGCGGCGAATGCTTCCAATGATCCGATTGCGGCGGCGTTTGCGGCGCTGGTTCCTCTGCCGAACAGCGGTTCGAATCATGTGTCGTTCACTCCGGGTCCGGTGCAGATTGATCAGTACACGGGAGACGTGCTGCAGCAGTTGGGAGCGAAAGATTCGATGCATGCGTTCTATGCGTTTCAGAAGGATGTGCGGACGGAGCCTGCGCTACAGGGAGACACGCTGCCGGGTTGGGGCGACCATCGTGCGGCGCACCGCCAGATTGGGACGCTGCAATATGTGCATGTGTTCAACTCCAACATTACGAATGAGGCTCGGCTTGGATTCAACCGGATCTCCATCTCCTTTACTCCGGCGAACACGATCAGCCCGGCCAGCCTGGGGATTGTGGACGGCCTGACGGGGAATGTTGGCATTCCGCAGACGACGATCTCGGACATGGGCTTTACGATCGGCGGACCGGCGGGATTCCCGCAGGGGCGCGACACGACTACGGGTGTGCTGTCTGATACGGTGACGATGTTGAAGGGGAACAACCAGATCAAGTGGGGCGGTGAGTTCCGACGCTATCTGCTGTATAGCTTCGGCGGAAATATCGGAAGCATGACACTTTCGAGCGCGAATCTGGCGGCGGATGTGACACCGGTGTTCAGCATTCAGCCGAACATCATCGACTACCGCATCTATGCGGACGCGGCGGGCGGGTTCATCCAGGACAATTACCGGATCAAACCGGGGCTGACGCTGGAAGGCGGGCTGCGGTTTGAGTGGAACGGAACTCCGCTGGAGGGTGAGAACCGCATTGCGATCTTCAATCCCGCGAACATCACGCTGACGCGGGCTGGAACCAACGGGATTCCCGCGGATGGGGCGTACAAGCAAAACTACAACCTGGAGCCTCGCCTGGGCTTTGCGTACGATCTTTTCAATAACAACAAGACGGTGATTCGCGGCGCGTATGGACTGCTGGTGGATCAGCCGGTGGCGGGCACAGTGACCATTCTGACCGGGAACCCTCCGTTCACGACCTCGGTTTCGTATAGCAGCAGCGCGGCGCCGATACCGCTGAACAATCTTTATGCTTCGGCGAAGGCGGCATCGGGCTATGCGCTGGGCTGGGTGAACCCGAACTTCCGCAACGCGTATGTAGAGGACTTCAACCTGAACGTGCAGCAGGCGCTGCCGTGGAATCTCGTGGGATCGATCGGTTACTACGGATCGACTGGGCATCATCTGCTGATTGTGACGAATCCGAACCAGGCGAGCGGGCCGACGAACGCTCCGAGCCCTCGGCCGTTCCTCAAGCTGGCGGCCAACAGCCCGATTGCTCCAGGGGTGTCGATTGCTTCGAACATCACGGAGCGGAACAGCATCGGCTACTCGAACTACAACGCGACGTGGGTGACGCTGGAGAAGGCGATGTCGAATGGCCTGCAGTTCAATGTGAACTATGAGTGGGCGAAGTCGATGGATATTAACTCACTCGGTTCGCAGGGCGGAGCAGTGCTGCCGGACAGCAATAATCCTTCCGGGAACTATGGTCTTTCGGACTTCGATGTGCGTCACCACTTTGCGGGAACGATGATCTATGCGCTTCCGTTCCATGGCAACCGGCTGGTGTCGGGCTACCGGCTGGAGAGCATCTTCCAATACCAGACGGGCAACCCGGTGAACATCGTGGCGAGCAGCGACGGGTTCAACGGGAACAGCGGGCTGATTCGACCGAACCTGCTGCAGCCGATTACGCGGCACAAGCATCAGGTCCCGGGGACGGCGAACGTGACGTTCTTCGCGAACCCGGGTGGGCTGGCTTACGGTGGCTCGGTGTGCGACCTGACGAACGCGACCCCGGCGTGCACGTTCCAGATTGTGGGAACGCAGGCCAGTGCGACTGGGGCGACGGCTCCGACGGCCTACACGGGTCTTGGAAGCCTGCAGCGCAACTATGGAACGGGGCCGGGATTTGCGGACCTGGATCTTTCTGGAGAGAAGGAAACGAAGCTGATTGCGGGCGTGTCGTTGATTCTTCGTGCGGATGCGTTCGACATTTTGAACCACCCGAACTTTGGTCAGCCGTCGGGCAATGTGCAGTCCGCGAGCTTCGGGCAGATCACGTCCACACGCTTTGCGACGAGTGATGGTGGATCGTCGCGGCAACTACAACTGAGCGCCAAGTTCCTGTTCTAGAAGGGAGTGCGCCTCGTGGAAGATCAATTGGTCTGCGAGGCGCATTTTCTCTTCCTTCTAGAGCCGCAATACGGCGAACACACTTGCCGGTCAGGTAGAAACCGCGTGAACCTTACGATATGTTGAAACTCGCGAAAAACCCAAATCTTACGGAACAGGCGTATCAAAGCGTCAAGCGACAACTGCTCAACGGCTCGTTTGCCGAAGGATCGAAGCTCACCGAAGAGTATCTCTCCAGTGCGCTCGGCATCAGCAAGTCGCCGGTACGAGAGGCGCTGATGCGACTGGAGAGTGAAGGCCTGATCAGTATTGAGGCGCGGCGGGGCGCCTATGTGCGGAAGTTCTCGGTCAAAGAGGTGCTTGACCTGTACGACGTGCGCGCGTTGCTGGAGGTGCATGCGGTGGGTATCGCCAGGATAACGCCTGAGCTTCTGGGACAGATGGCGGCGAGCATTGAACGCACGCGCAACAATCTGGAGGCAGGAGACAAGCTGCGTCATATCGAGGAAGACATTCACTTTCACGGGCTGATTGCCGGGTCGACGGGAAATGCGGAGTTCGGACGGATTTTGGACAACATTCAGCAGAAGAGCCTGCTGTGCCGAATGGCGACGTTCTATCTCTCCGCGACAATGGCGCCGGCGAGCCACCAGAAGATCTATTTGGCGATGCGAGACGGAGATCGCGAACGAGCGCAGTGGGAGATGCATCACCACATTCAGTTTGTCCGCGACACCCTGCTGCGGTCGCTGGAGCCGGATGTTGTGCTGGCTGCGACCGAGGCAGATGACGTCTTTGCTTAGGACTTCGGGTCCGGGAAGTCACCGCGGGGCGAGAGAGCTGCAACAAACAGATGCACGAAAATCTGTTCGTTAGGCCATGTACGCGGCGATCCGGGTGTCCCAATTCCATCCCAATCCGTCGAGATGTTCTACCATAATATTGATTATAAACAACTTAGAAATGGTGGAGGCGGCGGGAGTCGAACCCGCGTCCGAAACTACCATCAACAGAGAGCTTTCATGCTTTTTCCGTTCGCATTTGTCTCGTAGTGAATGCTTGCAACGGACGAAGACGCACTCACCACCAGCCTGATTGATCTCGTCCTTGGCGTACAGACGGAACACCTTGGACCAGCCTACTGTGCGACGATCGGTACAGGCCCGTAGGCGAAGCTTGAGCGATCGGCTACTTAATTATTAAGCAGCAAGCGCGAATTGAGGTTCGGCACTTATGATTTTGTGAGCGATTACGGGTGTCCACACCCCGGCATGCCTCTCTGCCGCAAGCAATCCCGTCGAAGCCGTGACGCCCCCATTTGGAGCTGGCACCAACATTGCATTGGGCACTCAAAGAACTGATACCAGTATACGTCGGATTGAGGCGATCTCATGCAAACGCAATCACGAGTGCTCCTGCGGTCACGAGCAGGCCGCCCGTGATCTTCATGGGTGACATGCTTTCGCCGAAGAAGAGCCATCCTGCAATGATCACGATGGCTACGCTGAGTTTGTCGACTGGGGCCACTCCGCTGACAGGTCCTATCTGCAGGGCACGGAAATAACATAACCAGGAAAGCCCCGTGCACAGGCCGGATAGCACAAGAAAAATCCAGCTTCGGCGGCTAATTGCGCTAATCCCATGATGCGTGTCGAGGCTGAGGGCGATTGCCCAGGTGAACACCAGGATCACGGAGGTACGAATCGCTGTTGCCAGGTTGCTGTCGATGTTCTCGACGCCGACCTTTGCAAGTAAAGCCGTTGCCGCGGCAAAAAGAGCCGAGAGGAGAGCCCAAAAGACCCAGGTCATCGTTCACTACCTTTCTGGTCAGGAGATTTCACCCCTGAATGTGTGCGGTCTAAGCGCGGATCGGGCTGTACAAACTCCATAGATCCGTCTCGCGATTCTATGCGATTACATATAGGATCGGTAAAACTGCGATTGTCAGGGAGCAGGGAATCCACTGGAGGGGGAGTCGCGTGGGCGGCAGGATGCCGCACGGATCATGGCCGCATTTGGTGTGGAGCGGGTGTGGCTCTAGTAGAACTTGCTCATTACATGGGGGATTAGGCGTTTTGCAAGAAGTGCTCCCAAGAAAAAAAAGGCGGCACGAACGGTGCTTTGTTCGTGCCGGGAGGCCAGTGACGCAACTTGCTCTCGAGCGATTGCAGGTGCCCGAGGAATCTTTCGCGCAATATGCTCTTTGGGAGACTTATACGCTAAAAAGAATATAGCACAGGCCGCAGGCAGGATGTACAGAGGCAAACGAATTTTATTTTGGCGACCCAGGTAAGGGAATCGCGTAAGGTCTGGATGAATGGAGTAAATGTAGAGCGTATTCAGCCGGGTTTCGTGCTGCAAACCGCGTGACTGAAGGATGATTGGGGGTGCAGACGGATTTCAAGAGAGATCTGCCTCGATCGATCTAGCCAGGTCAATGTCCATCTGGGTGATACCTCCCGCATCGTGGGTAACCAGAGCGAGACGAACACGGTTGTATCGGATATCGATGTCCGGGTGGTGATTGGCTCCCTCGGCAAATGAGGCTACGCGGTTGACAAAAGTCATTGCCTGATTGAAATCAGCAAAGGTGGCCCATCGAACGAGCTCGCCGTTGTCTAATTTCCAATTTGGGAGGGTTGCTGCCGCCGCGGTTAGCTGGGCTTCGTCTAAGGGTTTCCTCATGGGATGAATCCTCTATCTTATGGCAAAGGCGTGTAGTTATATCTTTGCTGCAAGCACTAGTCCTTGGATCTCGGGTTTTTCCTTGCAGCTACCCAGCCTGGCTTCGTGGTCTGACGGCTGCGTCCTAAGGCGAGGGCGTGGGCGGGGACATCTTCTGTGATGCAGGAACCGGCGGCAATGTAGGCTCCGTCGCCGATGGTGAGGGGAGCGACGAGGGTTGAATCTGAACCTACGAAGGCGTTGTCGCCGATGGTGGTCGGGTGTTTGTGGACGCCGTCGTAGTTGCAGGTGATGGCTCCGGCGCCAATGTTCGTTCCGGAGCCAATGACTGCATCTCCCAGATAAGTCAGGTGGTTAGCCTTTGAGCCTTGGCCCATCTTCACGTTTTTCGTCTCTACGAAGTTGCCGATGTGGGCGTCTTTGCCGATTTGGCTGCCGGGGCGGAGGTGGGCGTAAGGTCCTAATTTTGCACCACTTCCGACGGTGGACTCGGCGATGATACAACCGTTGCGAAGAAGGACGTTGTCGCCAATTTGTGCGTCTTGAAGCACGGAATAAGACGCTATTCGGCAGTCTGAGCCTACTTTGGTGTTGCGCAAAAGCTGGACGTAGGGTTCGATGACGGTGTCGGGGCCGACCTGGACCTGGGAGTCGATGACGCAGGTGTCGGGGCGGAAGATGGTGACTCCCTCGGACATGAGGCGGCGGGCGGTGGCGAGGCGCATGGTGGCGTCGAGGTGCATCATTTCGGCGATGGTGTTGGCGCCGCGGACGTCGTCGACGCTGTCGGTTTTGAGAGCGACGACGCGCTGTCCCTCCGCGACGAGGAGGGCGGCGATGTCGGTGAGGTAGAACTCGCCGTGGGCGTTATTGGTGGAGAGGGAGTCGAGGTGGTTGAAGAGGGCTGCTGTCTGGAAGCAGTAGATGCCGGAGTTGATCTCCGGGACGGCGAGTTGGTCGGGGGCGAGGGATTTTTGCTCGACGATCGCCATGACTTCAGGGGAGGTTGGCGAGGAGCGCAGGACGCGGCCGTAGCCGGTGGGGTCGGGGGGGACGGCGGTGAGGATGGTCATGGCGGCGTGCTCGCGGAGATGGAAGACGCACATGGATTCGAGGGCGGAGGGCTTGATGAGGGGGACGTCGCCGGAGAGGACGAGGAGGTTTGGGGGAGGCGCCTCGCCGGTTGCGGCGAAGTGCGCTTTGAGTTGCTGGAGAGCGTGGCCGGTACCGCGTTGCTCTGCCTGCAGGACGAAAGCAACTCCGGTGGATTCCACTGCTGCGCGGACGCGGTCGGCTTCGTGGCCGATGATGCAATAGATGTGGTCAGCGGGGGCGATGGTTTTGGCGGCGGTGATGACGTGGAGGAGGAGGGCCTGGCCCCCGACTTCGTGGAGGACTTTGGGCCGGCGGGATTTGAGGCGGGTGCCCTTGCCCGCTGCCATGATTGCGATTCCGAAGTTGAAGGTTTCCATACGTGGATTATGGTCTCATGTGCGCGGCGTTTGGGGACGGGTGTTGCGAGGGCTTCTGCAGAGGATAGCTTCTGGATCGGCTGTGATCCAAGAACAGTTCGCTGACGCAGATATCGCTCCTTGGACACTGGCCGACATTTCGGGACTGATCGGATCCTCGACGATTGCTTCGGCGATTGTCTGCTCTTTGAGAGTTGCGATCGGAGAGCTCAGCATCACTGGAAGTGGCAGCAGATCGCTCCGTCCGCGGAATGTTTGAATGCCGTCCCGTTCCCAATCTTGCAGGCATTTCGGGGAACTCTATCGGTCACTCTTCGTCCACCCTGACGGTCAAGAAGCAGTCCGAGAATTGCCAGCCCGTCTTGAACAAATTGCTTGACATCCTCCAACGCGGAGGCTTGTAATGTCGGCCTCGAGGTCGTCTCGATGTTTCAGTTGCGTCGATAGACACTACCTCCGGGTGATGAGCCTCTGCCGGACTGGCCGGCGAGAGTGGCGAAAGTGGGCTGGCTGCTTTCCATCGTTCTGTCGTGACGCTGAGAACGTGGCACGCGCTTCATTGAGCCGAACAAAGACGACTGCACCTCACCTGGCCGGGCAAGGAGGGGACATGCCATACGCTTCGAGTAACAACGCCGTCCTGATCAATAACTGCCAAAACCTGCAGAATCTCTCGGTCCTGCTTGAGGTCACCGAGGATATCGCCACGACCAACGGGGGCGGCTGGAGCCTCCAGCTCAATTCCTTTCCGCCAGCGGGCGAGTATTGCCAGACCAGCCAGCTTAACTGGCTACAGTACATCGTGATCGCACAGGGCGGTAATCTCAGCTACTACATCCAGTACTGGGCGCTTGGGGCATCTACCTGGCCCCCCGGCTATACAGCGCAGTCAGGAACGACGCCGTGGCTGCCTTGCTGGGCTCACGACTACGGCAATGCCCCCAACTTCGCCAGTATTACTGCCGACACGCTGCCGCGCCAATCGACGCTCCAGATCCAGCTGAACACGAACGGCTCGGGCGGCGTGGTCAGCGTCACGTTTACCTATACGGACCCGGACGGCAATGCGCATCCCGCGACATGGCAGGCCCCGGTTGTGCATCCGATCGTCGGCTTCGAATTGAACTTCGTCGGGGCACCCGGCGGCAACGCCACCTTTACGCAGGGGCTCACAAGCTCGCGCGGCATTATCTACTACAGTGTCTCTTCGGGCCAGCTCTCGGTGCAGAGTGGCGGCCCTGGCTCAGCCTGTGGCGAGTACAGCGGTGCGGTCACCGGCGAACTCTCAAACATGACTTACTCGGACATTAATGGGGCACCCGCCAGCACCGTCACGCAGATACTCCAGCAGCCCGTGCAGTGCGCTGTTACGAGCATGGCCCTGGCCGATCCGGCGGGGCTCGATAAGATGAAGCAGCTTCGCGATTCGACGGTAGCGCAGTATCCTGCCGGGCAATGGCTCATGGGAGTGCTCGATCGCCACTCCGCCGATCTCTCCGTTCTGGCCGGAGATAACGGCGACATAAGGCAGGCTGCGCAGGACCTTCTCGCGAAGGCCACGCAGATAGTTGACCAGAAGGGCACCTTCGATGAGGCTACGGTGGATGGGGCCCTGAAACTGCTTGGGCAGGTTTCAGGCAAGTTGCCGCCGTCGATGAACGGAGTCGCCGCAGCCGGCGCAACGGTGCTCGCGTCGCTGCGCGGAAAAACGCTGGAGGATGGACTGACGGAGGCCAGCAAGACGATCTTGCCGCGTTTCAAAGCGCCACCGCCAAGGGCCAGTTCGGTAACATTTTCGGGGCGGCCGTGAATGGGGTTATTGCACGTAGTAGGAGACGGTTGTTTTGTGGAGTAGCTGGTAGTTGTTGTCGAGGTCGAGGACCGTTACGCTGTGGGAGCCGGCGGCTAGATTGAAGTATTGGTTGACGTCTGCTCCGGAGTACCAGCCCAGCTTGTTGCCATTGTCCCAGACCTGCATCTGGTTGATCGGCACGGATTCATTGGCGTGAGCGACGATCTGGACGGTGGAGAGGCTGATGGTTTCATTCGGTGTAGGCGAAATAATCTGCACTCCATCGATCAATGGTTGAACGGTGTAGGTGACAGTGGATAGGTGGATGAGTTTGTAGGATGTGTCGAGGTCGAGCGCCGTGGTGGTGTGCTTGCCGGGCGCGAGATTGTAGGTGACATCGATTGGGTTGCCGTACACGCCGAGCTTGGTGCCGTTGTCCCAGACCTGCGTCTGGCTCACGGTCTGGCTCTCGGAAGCGGTGGCCATCAGATGGACTGCACCGAGGATGGTCGCTCCGTTTCCTGGGGTGGTAATGACGACGCTGTCGGTGGGAGTTGAGGAGCCGGATGATTTGAAAAAGTCAGCCATGGGCGCGGCGTTCTGTGCGGCACCGGGACAAGGCGACAGGCCCATGGCCGCGCACACTGTTTTGAGTACGTTCTCGTTGTGGTAGGTGATGGTGGACTGATAGCCGGGCTTTACCAGCGG
>DATCDL010000034.1:0-3426 GCA_036510715.1 Acidobacteriaceae bacterium | reverse complement strand
GGTTCAGTCAGTTCGACTCGTCTTTGGACGTTCGTAGACGCTGTCAACGCTACCCTACTTAGCATCCTCAAACGGCCCGCCCTCCGCCGGAGTAAGCTTCGCGCTCGGTAAGTTCTTCGCAGCCCTAAACGGAATCGCAGCCAACGTAAACCCTCGCGTCGTCTCGAAAAATTTGTTTCCCACCGACTGGGCCTAAAGTTCGTCTGCCCAACCCCCTGTCGAACCAATAAAGAATCGATTTGACATCATCGAACCCAAGCGCCAAGCGGCAGACAACTGTCAGGGACCAGATTGAAGTAGATTCTCTCTGACTAAGGAGGAAAGTGAGCAATTCAGAAAATGCTTGCCTGATGGCGGTGCAGTTACCGTTGCAGGTTCTGCGGGATCTGAAACGGTAACTGCACCTGGTAAACATCAGTCTGACCGGTGATCCGGGCTTAGCCCCGGCGGGCTTCATCGGCATCTTCCGCCAGATCGTGCAACAAGTTAAAGAACGCCCCCGATTGACCCCTGAACAGCCCCATTGAGGTTAGGAAGTTGACCACGTTCATCGCGATCCCCTTTGTTTCTGTAGGGCGGATGATCGAGCATCGCGGAAGCTTGCGGCTCAGGAACGGGCACGGCTCCGGCATGATCAGGTTCGTTTGGAAATCCTTGCCGCCAAACGGTGGAACATTCAGATTTGGAAACGTCACCGATACTCCTGTCATCGGATCCACTGCCGTTAACGGGGGCGCATTGCCCGCCTTGTCCGCCCAGGTTTGAAAATGCATCGTCTCCGTGGGGCCAATACTGATCAGAATTCGCAATACCTCCACGCTCGTGGCTCTCTGGGCCATTGAGGGATAGAGGCTATTGCCGCCTTGTTCAATTGTCGGCATGTGGAAACCGGCGGTGTTCGCGATCGCCTGAAGAAAGTTTGGGTCCTGGGTATCGGCATCCGTCCTGGGAATTGCCGTATGCTCTCCTACAGCTAAAGTTGGTATCGCCTGCGGGAAAGTGAAGTTCGGATCGAGGTCGGGGTTATGCGAACCACTGCGGTAGCGAGTCCACCAACTCGTGTCCAGCGTAAGCTGCATCAGGTTTGTAAGCCGCAATTTCCCGCTGGAGCCTGTCGCAGTGCTGCCCGGTAAAGTGCGAAATTGCTCCAGACTTACCGGTGCTGCTCCTTTGGATTCCAGATACGCATTCAGGAAGTTCTGGTGGGTGAATTCATCGTCAGTATTGTCATGGACGTAAACGGCCATATCAGCGTCCAGCACCGAAAGGGCCGCGGTATAGGCAGGGTTCCCGCTTCCATCCGGAACTTCGCTGTCCCGAACGCCCGCCAATTCGTTGTACTGCACCCAGAAGTCCGTTTCCAGGATTTCCGCTGCCGCTGCGAATCGAAGCATCGCAGCATCTCCGCGAGTGAGACGACCGCTGCCTTCTTCAGGTCCCTCATCCGCCAGTGCGGCGGAGCTGTTGGCCAGAAGTCCGAGGCCAGTTGTCGCGACAGCTGCTGCGGTTAGTCCGTTCTTTACAAACGAACGCCGGTCGATTGCGGTTTTCATACTGCTCCACATGTCTGTCATAAAGAAAATCCCCCATGGGCTAAGAGCTTGAACTTGCCAACCAAGCCAAGTTGTCAGGGGAATGTAACAGCGGTGTCACTTGTTTATACGCAATCCGGCGGCCCTGGTCGCCGGTTCGTCAATTGAGGGAAACTGCAGGTCGTAAAAATACTCTAGCTTTTCGTAGCCTCAAAGGGCAGGAAAAGCTCCGCCACCGTTCCTCTGTGCGCCTCATTTTGCGAACTGCGGATTTTTAGAGTGCCTTTATGGCGGCTGACAATGTCCTTGCTGACCCATAATCCAAGGCCGGTTCCAACCAGCCCCTTCGTTGTGTAGAACGGTTCGAACACTCGGCTCAACACTTCCGGTGGCATTCCACAGCCCGTGTCCGCAACCGTCAACATCCAGCCGTTTTGACCCGTGCGCCAGCTGGTAGCCTCACGACAGCGGACAAGCAGCCTTCCCCCTGCTGACATCGCGTCCACCGCATTGCCAATCAGGTTGCTGAGCACCTGACGGATATCGCCTTCGAAAATTTTCACGGGCTTATGGGTTCGATATCGCTTCTCGACAGAAAGCTGAGCATTCCTGATCTTGCCTTCAAAAATAGCGAGAACGCTGGAGCAGAGAACCTCGCAGGTAATGTCCACCGGCTCGGAACTCTGCTTGCGGAATCGAAGGGTCTGGTTCGCGATGACAGATACACGCCTCAACTCCGAGTCGGCATCATCCAGCAGACCATGAATTTCAGGAAGCTCGTTCGATCTGCGAGCCAGATAGATCAGGTTTGTAACCGCTTCCAGGGGGTTGTTGATCTCATGCGCGATGGACGAAGCCAGCCTGCCAACCACAGCCAGTTTCTCGCTTAAGAGGAGAGCAGCTTCGGCTTTCCTCCGGTTCGATATGTCCCGCGAGAATGTGACAATTCCTTCCTCGGTTGGATAAACCTCAATTTGAATCCAGATATTGAGAGGTTCGGGATAATGGGCTTCAAAGGAACCGGGAAGGCCCTCGTTCATCGCGCGGTTGTAATGCTCAACGTAAGGAGAGCCCTCGTAAACGGCATCCGGAAATTGTTCCCAAAGATTTTTACCCAGTATCGCCCGACCTGAGCTGTATGTTTTCAGCCCCTGGGAATTCAGATAGGTAATCGACCAGTCTCTGTTGACTGCAACCACAGCATCGCTCGTTACACCCAGAAACTGACCTAGTTGCGCCGCTACTGCATCGCGCTCGCGCCTCGTCAGAACTGCGTCCGTAGTGTTTTGGTAAGGATCGTAAATGCCCGCGATCTTGCCATTTTCAAAAATCGGGATCAGGTAATAAGTGAAGTACCCGTCCTCTACCTGCCCATTCTTCAGCAGGGGAATCAGCATGTTTTCGCGGACTACCGTCACGCCCCGGTAGTAGCAGTCCTCCAGATCCTGTCCGACCAGGTGCCATACCTCTTTGTAGACTTCGCGGTACGACGCACCCAATGCTTCAGGGTGCTTCCCCTGCAATGCCGGGATCGCAGCTTCGTTGTAGAAGAAGGTGAATTCCGGGCCCCAGGAGAGGATCGCCGGAATCGGAGAAAACAGCACCTGGTTGACATTCGAAACCAGCGTATCCGACCACTGTTCCAGCGGGCCCAGTGGCGTCGAGCCCCAATCGAAAACCCGAACCAGGTTCGGCATCAAGCCCGTTCCCATGATGCGACTGGGCAGCTTGGCGCTCTCAGTCGTATCACCGGGGACGAAAGAGGACGATTGACTCACGCGTTAGAAACCCCTCGTCCTCAGCATCGTAGCCTGCTGATCGGACTCCACCTTTATTGTATTTATGGTAATCAGAGCCGCCGATTTCGGCTATTTGCGATTGCAGGCACGTGGAT
>DATCDL010000033.1:0-5241 GCA_036510715.1 Acidobacteriaceae bacterium | reverse complement strand
CTGATAAAGATCCCGCCGTCTGGATGATCCGCTATCCACGCTCCCACCACCAGCCGTCGCGGATGCCTCGCATCCGGCAGGATGTTGTCAATCACCAGGTCATTCCGTCCCGCCAACTGGCTCAATCGCATCCAGCTCTCGCCACCATTATGGGACTCGTAGATCCAACCCGTCGCCGAGCCCAGATATAGATGCCTGGAGTCGCCCGGATCCGCGGCGAACGACCGCGCATCGCCACCGAAAGGCCCCAACGGAAACCAGCTTACCGCGTGCATGGGAACTGCGAAGACGGACAAACTTAACAGGAAAAAACAGACACCGCGTACGATCAGGGATTTCAAACTGTTCAACCGAGGACTCCTATCCATAAGCCTAACCCAGAGCTGCCCGGGAGGCACTATGGAGCTGATCATGAGTTACCACGCAAGGTTCGCCTTCAGGCTCCATCTCGGCCTTCGCTCAAAGCCTGCTCCGGAAAGCCAATGGCCGGCTGGGATCTCTCCCAGCCGGCCATGACCCACCGTACTGATTCAACTACTTCTCGGTGTGGTGGTGGTGGTGATGCCGTGTTCCGAGCGCCTTGCGTGGGACTGCCTTGACGGCCGTCTCATCCACAGGGGTGAGGCCAGTCGTGTCCAGCGTTGCACCAGCAGGGATCAGGGTCGTCGCGACGGAGTTGGTTCCAGCTGTTCCCGTGTAGACCGAGATGTTTGAGGCATCCAGACCCTTCTCGGTTACCAGGTACTCCTTCGCATTGACCGCACGCTCTGAAGCGCGCTTCTCAGCCAGCTTGGTTGCGCGCTCTTCCTTACGAGCCGACTTGTGACCGTACACCTTGACCGGCTCAGAGTTACCCACTACAGCAAGCTTCGCCGTGGTGTCGCGCTGCTCGCTCAGGGCGATGTCGTCAAGGCAAGCCTTGGCTTCATTGTCCACACGGGTCGGGCGAGCCTTGTCCTTATCGAACGTGATCGCGCAAAGATTGCTCGTCACAGGTGCCGGAGGTGGTGGCGGCGCATTCAGCGTCACGGTTGCCTGCTGCGATGCGGTCTGACCCTTGTCATCCACAACGTTGCAAGTCACCGTAATCGTCGTGCCTGGTGCCGCACCCGTCGTCGACAGGGTCGCCGTGCCAGTGTTCCCACTGATCGATCCAGCCGTCGAGCTATAGCTGTAGGTCAGGGGGCGATTCTGCGGGCTCACGCCTGCAGCCGTAATCGCAACCGGATCACCCGCGTTCACTGTCGTCGGATTCGCCGAGCAGGATACTGTCGGTGGTTCGAACGCCTTCACGATAAACGTAGCCGTGCAATCTGCGAACTCGCCGGGCTTTGGTCCCTGCTCAACATGTCCCTTCACCGTGTACGTTCCAGCAGCCAGTGTCTTCGTGTCGACGCTGCCAACATTCGAGTCACCAGCAACCGGTCCGCTGTCCGAAGTCCACTTGTACATGGCATTCTTCTTAACACGCAAATCCGTCGCGGTTCCAGTGATCGTCACCGGATCGCCCGGGTAGATCGCGCCAGTCGGTTCCGTCACCACGCAGGCATACTTTACGGGAGGAGGCGGCACAATGCTGCCCAGGTGGAATATCAGACCACTGCCCAGCTCAGCGCCGTTCAGATTCGCGCGGCCGCCGAGCCGAGCGACGGACGGAATGGGCGGACCGAAGTCTAGATGAATGTAACGATAGTCGGCTTCAAACAACCGCAACCCAAGTCTGTGGTTGAAGAACGGAAGATCATAGTCCATACCACCGCCGGCAACCAGGCCAACACCCCACGTGTAAGGGTTATAGCCTGGCGAAGCTGGCGAGTAATAACCCGGGTAATTTACACCGACGCCATCAACACCACCGGCCAGGCCGTGGGCAAACAACGTGTAGTTCTGCAGTGGCAGGCGGAAGATCGGGCCTGCATAGTAGCCAAAGAACCCGTCATTTTGACCCGGAGGGCCCGCCATCACAGCAACCTCACCGCCAGCGTAGCGGTTGAAGTAGTAGGCGACACTACCCATCGCACCAATATTCACCGACGAAAATTGCTGACCTGTGGGCTTGATGGAGCTATGCACACCAAAGTAAGAATACCCCGCAAAAATATCGACACGCGAGGGGTTGGGAGCATTAGGCAACGTACTCTGAGCACCGATACTAGCTACTCCAAAACTGACCGCACATGCAGCCAATAAAAAACGGCCGGTATTGCGAAACGGGCGATAAGACATTCGACGATCCTCCAAAATGAAACTTCCTAAGTTGTACCTGCCAAGGACATCGTTACCGGGTAACCCCATAACTATCCCCTACTATCAATCCCTTAAAGTGTAACGCGGATATTTCGTGCGCTGACAAAAAACTTTCCAGCATACATCAAATGTACCCACAAACTCACCTGCGACAGCGACTCGAATTACGCTTCAACCTGCCTGCATGCCTCTTTCGGTTCCAATCTCACTCCAACTAATCCAGGTTCAACGTCTCCCGCACCGTTCCGCGGCTCGCCTGAATCTTCTCCTGCAGCAGCGTGATGGCATACAACAACTGCTCCGGCCGTGGCGGACAACCCGGAACATACACGTCCACCGGAATCACCTGGTTCACGCCCTGCAACAGCGCATAGTTATTGAACACGCCCCCGGAAGTCGCGCACGCTCCCATCGAAATCACCCACTTCGGTTCAGGCATCTGCTCATACAGCCGCCGAATCACCGGTGCCATCTTCTGCGATACCCGCCCGGCAATAATCATCAGATCGCTCTGCCGCGGTGAAGGCCGGAACACCTCCGCGCCAAACCGCGCGATGTCATACCTTGATCCACCCATCGACATCATCTCAATCGCACAGCACGCCAGTCCAAACGTCATCGGCCATATCGAGTTCTTCCGAACCCAGTTGATCGCCGCGTCCATCGACGCCAGAACTACACCCTCTGGCTGGTCGTTTCCCCAATTGACTTCGTCCAGCTTCTCGCGGTTCTTCCCAAAGCTGTCGAGCGTGCCAAAAATATAACGGTCGTTGTGTTGCGGAACCGCAGTGGGTCGCCCGTTTGTCGATGTCTGGCTTGGATTCTCACTCATAAATTAAGTATACGTTCCGACAGAGGTTTGGTTTCAACAGATGGCTCGTTTCATCCAGACTCTACATCGACTGCACACCATGAATTTCCCAAATCTTCGCCAGCATTTTGCTTCGATTCCGCATCAATCAATTTCCTGCATAAATCTTTTCCGTATGACTTGTTGATGCAGGGGCACCACTAAAGGTTGGTTCCAGTCCACCATTCTCGCGGTCGACTTCGACCGTTTACCGTCCGCCCCATCCCCGCTGCTACTGGCTATTCTCCTCGATCGCCGACAACAAAGCCTCCCCAAGATCCCTTTCCTGCTCCCCGCTCAGCCGCTCCCCGTCGCTCGTCAGGTAAAAGACATCGATCGCCGTCTCCCCCTCTGTATCCACCAGCGCGACCTCGACGTTGTATCCCTTTCCGCTCACCGTCGCGCTGATCGCGCGCAGCAGTCCCGGTATATCCTGCGCAATCACCTGCAGCAGGGTACTGTGCGACGACGCCGTCCCATCGAACTCGATCTTCGTCTCCACAACCATCCTCGGAGGCTTCCGCTTCCCACGCCTCCGTCCACTCAGCAGCTTCTCCACCGAACTCCTCCCCGCCACCAGGTCCCGCACGCTGGACACAAACCTCTCCCGCTCGCTCTCATTCAACTCCAGCGTCCGGAACGTATCCGTAAATCGAAAACTATCCACCACCACGCCCGCCTCATTCGCAAACGCATCTGCCGTCACCACGTTCATCCCCCACGCCGCCAGCGCCGCCGCCATCCCGGCAAATAGCCGCGGCCGGTCCTGTGTCACCAGCGTGATCTCGCTCATCGTAGACCCGGCCTGCTTCGCACCGTGCTGAAACGCCACCTGGAACGGCTCCTCCGCAAAATGCTGCGTCATTTCGAAGTGCTGCCGCATCGTCTCCGGCGATCGAGTCCTCACGTACCGCTCCGGAAATCCTTCCAGGAAATGCTCCGCCTCCGCCTGCTTCCCATCCACCAGTGCAAGCACTCGCGCGATCTTTTCGTCCTTCCTCCATCCCCCTCCGATCGCACCGCCAGACACCCGCGCATGCACCCGCTCCTCATCCACATTCCGATCCAGCTGGTTCGCAGTCGCCATCCACAGCCGCCACAGGTTCTCTGCCTTCCACGGCGTCAGCGCGTCCGGATTCACCGCCGCAACATCAGCATAGGTAAACAGCGTCAGCATCCGTAGCGACTCATGCGTCTGAACCTTCCCCACAAACGCCCGCACCGTCTCTGCATCGAAAATATCCCTTCGCAGCGCTGCCGACATCTCCAGGTGCGTCTCGATCAGCCGCATCACCAGCCCCGCGTCATACGCATCCATATCCAGGCGATCCAGCACGCTCTGCGCCATCCGCGCGCTCTCCACCGCATGATGTTCCGTCGCCCTGCCCTTCCCCGTGTCATGCATCAGGGCCGCCAGATAAAGCAGCCCCGGATTCTGCAGCTCCCGAATCATCGAACCGAACTTCACCCTCCAGTCTGGCGCATCCGTCCCCGGATCCGCCGCCAGTCCATGCAGCGTATCGATCAGCACAAACGTATGCTCGTCCACCGTGTACCGGTGATACGCATCCCGGATCACCAGGGCATCGATCCCATGAAACTCCGGCACAATCACATCCAGCACTCCCAGCGTATGCATCGCTCGCAGCGCGACCCCAGCGCGCTCCCCCCTCAGAATCGCCGACAGCTGCCGCCACAACCCCGGCCCCTCCTCCAGGTTCGCCGACAGCACCGGTATCGCATTCGCAATCCTCTCCTCGCTCGCATACGACAGCCTCGCCCCGGTCTCCGCCACCGCCGCAAACGCCGCCAGCACAATCTCCGGCTCATGCGCCGCATCGACTCCACTGGCCGATGTCGGCTTCAGCTCCAGCAGCCCATCCCGCAGCAGAAATCCAGCCCTCTCCGGCGCCCGCACCCGTCGCACCACCGATTTCGATTCCACCTTCAATCCCGCACCCGCCGCCTCCCGCAGCAGACACCTCTCCACCACCCGCGCATGCCGGAAATACGCCCGCATCCAGTACGCCGCATCCACCCTGTCCTGCGACGTCCCTGTCAGCCCAATCCTCCGCTGTGCCGCTGCATCCTGCGCCTGCCAGTCCAGCGCATTATCGTCGCGTTCATGCCGATAATGCAGAAAG
>DATCDL010000032.1:0-3555 GCA_036510715.1 Acidobacteriaceae bacterium | reverse complement strand
CAGGATGTCGACCTTCCCCAGCTGCGCGATCACCGCCTTCACGCATTCTTTGATCGAATCCTCACTCCCCACATCGAGCGAGAACACATGCGCCGCGCCACCCTCGGCCGCTGCTCCCGCCACTGGTACGCGGCTGTTGATCTCCATCGCCACCAGCGCCAGCTTCTCCGTACTCCGCGCGCACAGCGCCACCGTCGCACCGGCTTCGGCCAGCGCCAAAGCACACGCCCGCCCAATCCCCTGCGAAGCCCCCGTAACCAAAGCAACCCGACCCTGAAGTGTTCCCATGCGCCTCCATTCTGTCCGAAGGCAAGAGTATCGCATTCGACCACTATGCCGGCTTGATCGTCCATCTCGATCGACTCTGCGGCTGGGGTGGATGTTGAACCGTTCATTCGCGTTCTTTGCCCTCGGCAGCCGCGGTGTGAAAACTGTAAGGTCCCCTTTTCAAGGGAGTGGCCGCTTTCGTCGGTAAAAGTTTTCTTCCAATGCTGATGCCAGCGCCTTAATCTGTGTTCAGCAAGACCAATGCTTCGCAGCAGAAACAGAAAGGGGCGGCATGCGCGTCCATCGCACATGCCGCTTCCTTTCCTAAGTCACATCCAACTGAAGGATGCCAGACTCGAGCCCCGGCGCCTGCGCTCTGACCGTGACTCTTCCTGCTTTCCCTCGCGGCTGAACAATTGCGAGGCAGCGGCCGTGAAACGTGTTCGGGCTCTTAGACCGGAAGCTCGCAACATCCTTCGGATTCGCACTTCCGGCAACAGCCAGATCGCCTGCCCCACTCACCATAAAGCTAACCGGAGCAACCGCATCAGGAACCAGGTTCCCTTTGTCGTCTACGATTTCTGCTTTCACGTAGGACAAATCGTTGCGGTCGCGCCGAACGCTCGACCGATCGGCAACGAGGCGGATCTTTGTCGGCTTTCCCGCGGTTGTCAGACTCTGTTCCGCGATGGGCTGCCCACCCTGCATGGCGATGGCCTTGAGTTCACCGGCTGCGTACGGAAGCTGGAACTCAGCCTTGTACTCCGTCGCGCGGGACACTGGCTTCGTTCCAACTTCCTTGCCGTTGAGCAGCAGGCGCACCTGATCTCCTGTGGAAGCCACGCGTACAGCCACAGTCCGGCCTTCGTAACCCGGCCAGGTCCAGCTGCGCAACTCGTCTGACCAGCCCCAGCCGCTGATGACCTCTGTTCTGCCGACCGGAAGTGGGCGCTGCACAACCATCTCCAACTTGCTGGTTCCCCACACTACGCGGCGGTAGTAGCCTTGCGGCTTCGTTTCGCCAATCAAGTCGATATCGCCGCAGTAGGAGTTAAACCACGGAAATGACAGATAGATGTTGCCGTAGCCGAATCCACCTCTTGGAGCAGCTGGCGCGCCCGGAGCACCTGGGCCGCCCCCTGGACCTGCGCCTCCTGGAGCAGGGGCGACGGGAGCCCTGGCCGCGGCCCCCAATTGTGCATTGCCAAGCGAGGACTCGCCAAGGTAATCCATAGCCGTCCATGTGAAATCGCCGATTACATAAGGCAACCGTTCCACCGGCTCCCAGGTCGCGTACGCCTGGCGGGGAAAAGATTCGGTCCCAAGGATGATCCGATCCGGATGCCGCACATGGTCTGTTTCGTAATTCGCGATCATGTAGTTATAGCCGCCGACATCAAGGTGCAGGAACGCTGGATCAAGCTGCTCTCCGCCTCCGCGAGCGCTGTTGATCGCAGCTGTCACAAGACGAGTCGGGTCGAGCTTGTGTGCGTATTCCTGTAAGTTCTTCGCAATTTCTACACCACGCGGTTGGGCCCGCTCAGGTATCTCGTTACCAATGCTCCACAAAATCACCGAGGGATGGTTTCGATCTCGCAGAATCATCGAGGCGAGGTCCCGCTGCCACCACTCTGCAAATACCAGATGGTAGTCCTCGGGATTCTTCTGCACTTCCCACTGGTCGAACGCCTCATCTACCACCAGCATGCCAAGCCTGTCGCAGCTTGCAAGAAACATGGGCGAGGGCGGATTGTGACTCGTACGGATGGCGTTGAAGCCGTGAGCCTTCATCAACTCAATGCGGCGCTCCTCTGACCGGTCGTAGGCACATGCGCCCAGGATTCCGTTGTCGTGGTGCATGCAGCCACCCCGCAACTTGGTGACTTCGCCGTTGATCCGCAAACCATTTTGTGCGTCGATCTCGACCTTTCGGATTCCGAAGGGGGTGGACATCCGATCCACAGCATTTGCACCCGCTACCAGCTCAGTTTCCAGGCGGTACATCTGCGGCGTGGCGGTTCCCCATAGTTTCGGGTTCGGAAGCGTGATGCTTTGTTCCACTTCGGTGAAACCTGTTGCGGGAATGGACTGCTTCAACTCTTGCGTTCCAGCGCTGGCATTGTTTCCATCCAACAGATGCAGCCGCACGGTCACGTCCTGGGCCGAGCCGGTCCTGTTCTCAACCTTCACCGCGACCTTCACCGTCGCGCTGGCCTTGCTGACATCCGGCGTGGTGACGGAGACGCCCCACTTCGGTATGCGGATTTTGCCTGTCGTATCCAGCCACACGTGCCTGTAGATACCCGACCCGGAATACCAACGGCTGTTCTTGCCTTCGTTACGCACTCGCACCGCAAGTACGTTCTCGCCGGTCCTGCGAAGGTGCGGCGTCAGATCATACGAGAAGGTCGTGTAACCATAAGGATGCGTCCCAAGGAGCTCGCCGTTCAGCCAGACATCGCTGTTGCGGTACACGCCATCGAAGGTGATCTCCACCTGTCCATCTACCGGAACCGCCGACGCCGAAAAGCTACGGCGATACCAACCGGTCCCCCCTACGAACCAGCCCGTGTCACGGCCGCCCTGACTTAGTTCTGTATCGAAAGGGCCGGTGCGGGTTGCCGCGACGGCAATACCCCACACGGCCCCGGCGCCATTTTCCGTGTAGCCCAGCGAGGGCAGGTCCTCGACGCTCCAATCATGCGGCAGGTCCAGAACACGCCAGCTGCTGTCGTCAAATCCGGGAGCTTCCGCTCCCGGCGCATCACCGCGTAAAAAACGCCATCCTTCATCGAAGGATTGATCACGTTTGCCTGCGGCAACTGCGAGAGGCGAGGTCCCCTGAGCCGGACGTGCATCCTGTGCTTCCGCAACGGCCTGCGAAACGATAGGGGTCATGGCCAGAACCGCCAGACCCTTGAGGATGTCTCGCCTGGCAACGCCGCCGGCGTTTGATGTCGAATCCGAATCTTTGCTGAACGGGTTCATCTGCGGTCCTTGGATGAAAGAAGTAGCGCAAAAACGGAATCTGACACACTGCACCAGCTCCTTTGGATTCTGGCGGCCTTTGAGTAACCGTTTTCTCGTCCACACCAATTTAAGGCTCGCATGATCCAGAGGTCAACTCAGTTTGCTCTTTTGCTTGACGTAGCCGAAGATCGTTCCTTCAAGTCGGACAAGCTCTCCCGAGGTATGGACGTGGACCGCCGCACGACGAGCTCAGTGGCCACTGCGGGCTGTACGCTACGGCGGGATGATTTTCCCTCGATAAGATTGCGCAAAGTGTAT
>DATCDL010000031.1:0-4040 GCA_036510715.1 Acidobacteriaceae bacterium | reverse complement strand
ATTGAGATGGCGAGGACCCGGATTCAATCACGAGAAGAAGAGAATATGCGGGAGCTGCCTGAGAAAGATCCCCCATAAATACAAATGGAGACCCAGCGCAACCTTGCGACACGCCGTCCTTCTTTCTCCAACGGCGTATATGAGGACTAATCCTCATCCATAGCCGAAACTCAATGAGTGCGTTGGCCTGTCACAGCATTCGAGATTTCGCGGTAGGGGGATATGGTGGTCACTTCCACCCCTTCAACTTGCGAAAAAGATCCAGAAGCCGCGTCCGCTTCTCGGATATGGAGCTGAGTTCCGCGGCCGGTTCGAGCTTAGGTTTGCTGGTGCCGAAATAGTCTTGCTTGACGGCCTGGTCATGGGCTCTACCAGCTGCGACTTTGACGTTAGACCATTGCTGATCCCATTTGACGTTGTTCTTCTTGATCCAGTAGTGGGACTGACATGGAAAACTCCAGTTGCCAATTGAAGGGTCAAGGGAAATCGTCTGGCCATCGAAGATCAGCTTCCAATCAGTCGGGCTCAGCGGGGTCACGACTTCATTCCCGCAACCACAGCAGCATCTGTGTGCCACGGTAGCGTAGGGAATGGAAATATAGATCTTCCCGTCCTCAAGTCTGTCGGGGATAAGCTCAACAAATTCATGGGCCAACGCGGTTATTGTTTTCATGAGGGTCGATCTTCATTGATGATCATGTTGCCGTCAATCGTGTAGGTGCAGTGATGCTCCTGCTCGAAGTCAGAGTAGAAGCCGCACAGCTTCTTCCATTTGATGACTGCAAGCGCAGCGTTCAGCGCATTGAGGTCGGCGATCTGTATATTCTTGGCGTACTCGTTGTTTCCGTCGCCGTCGGAAAACGGAATCCTCGTTTGAACATGGTCACGCTTTGCTGGGGTGACCGTCGTTACGCGAAGCACCCCGCCCAGGCGCTCCTCCGCCAAATAGACACCCATGCCTACATCAACGTAGGGGATCGCGTATTCCAGAAGGCGAGCGACGATGCCGCTCTTGGCTGTGCCCTTGTCCAAACAGAGAAACACGAAATCCGTTCCGCGCAGCTGCTCGATATTGCCAGTGTGAAGGTAGTCTTCGTGATCGATGATGCCGCGATGCATCTTTGAATACAAGGTTTTGAAGTACGCTGCTTTCTTGGGCTTTGCGCGCAGCTCTTCGATGGATGGGGCGCCGGGAGAGCGAAAGGCGTTGTGCTGCAGGAGTTCATCACCGTCAAAAAGGTGAATCTCCTTGACAGGGGTTTTGGCGACCAGATCGAGAACATAAGACCCGGTACCGCCTAAGCCGACGATGACAATGCGCTTGCCGTTCAGTTTGTCAGTCACCACGCCGATCTCGGCTCGGCTCGAAGCGCTGTCAATGTAGTTGAATGCGGCATCAGGGTCGTCTTCGTCGGGCTCGATGACTGGAAAGGTTCTTGCCGTATTCGCTAACGGCTCTATCGCCTGTACGTAGCGCTCGAACATTGCGACATAGGTTGTGACCTTATGGTGGTAGTCGTCGTAGTTGTCTGCAGGTTTCGGCTTCGCTGAAAACGTATGATCGATTTCCAGTTCTTCGGCCAGCTTTTGCTTCCTGCTCTGGTTCTTGATCTGCTCGATCTCTCGGCCATCCTCGCGGCAAGGATGCTCCCCGATGAAATGCGCAACATGATCCGGGGGGCGCTGTGCAACGTCACCGGCCAGGGCGAGTTGGCAAACAAGCGTACCGCGCTTGACCTGCCTGTCGGCATCCACGTAAGGAACGTCTTTTACCAGTAGGAAACCGGAGCGAATCTCCAGGTCGTAGCCTTCGCTCCTAAGCTTCTGCAGGTCCCAACTAAGACTTATCGGTCGCTGTGACATTGAAGATCATCCCGTCCTTAATCTTGACGCTGCCGCCTTCGATCAACGTGCCTTCGGGGTTGGCATGAGGGCCGCGGCGGTAGGTGATGGTGAACATGATGTTTGGGCCAACGGGGAGCGGATCGAAGGCCAGAGCAACAATCTCATTGAACGTCAGGGTCTTCTGGTGAACAACCTTCTTGCGCCCGTTGACGATGACCGTGAATTCCTTCGGGCGCGCCGGGCTGCTGTGAAAATGTTCGTCCTCACGAAGGTGAATGAGTTCGTGGCCATCCAGCACCTCAGGATCTTCCTTGTCGCCGCCCACTTCGCGGAACAGCTCAAAGCCCGGTTCAACATGCCCGAGTTTGTAGAGGGCCTCGCCGGTCGTGGGGCTCGGCGATTCGTGGGGCTTCTGGTCGATATGAATGCGGATGTGATGCTTATGCTCGTGATTTTCCATGATTTCTCCTGTGGGCTAGATGGGGCATTGGTTGAGTGACAAGAGGTTGTTGTTCCAGTCCCCGTCCGCGTAGGTCCGGACGTAGGCTGGCCTTCCAGCAGGTTTTACGACGCCGACATCAGAACGCTTGCCGTTCCTCGGATCGATGACGTGGAACGTGTTCGTTTTCGCCTCGATGCTCTGAACGACGGCTTCTCGGGTCCACTTCCATGTAGCTCCGCCCAAGTGCGTGATGTGCTCATGCGGGCTCTGTGGATCAGGTTTCGTGATGCAGGTGACCTGTACGTCTGCCATTTCTGGATTCCTTTCCGGCTTAGCCGTCAAATATCGCTTCCATCTACATTATACCAAAATCGGCGGATTTGGGTATTTATGAATCAAAAAAAGCTGGTGTCAAAACAATTCATGATTTTGGTGACTTCCCATATCGGTCAGGACACCCTTCTTGAGCAGGCGAACTCGAGCCGCGTCCCGTGATGTTTGAAAATCAGACGACACTTCGGTGATGAGCTTCTGTCCCGCCTCGGACTGCAGCGAGAGATTCTTGTAAACGAGATTGTTTGCGGATCGGAAGCGCTGAACCGTTTCCACCAACGCGGTTCCTGGCATGAGGATAGCGCCGCAAGCATACCCCGCCTGCCATTCCATCCAATCACGCTCCGAAGCGCTGAGGATAGTATCCCGATGGCATTTGTTGCCGTGGACCTCTGGGGCATGGGCAAAGAGCGAGCCGGGGCCTTTCTGGAGATCCTCAAACAAGAAACGGTGGAAGTGAACGTGTCCGTACTCATGGGTGAGCGTCGTGCGGAGCCGGTTCTCAAGATGCGGCGCATTCAAGGCGTCAGCAATCTTCACAAGAGGCCGCTTGCCGGAGACGAACTCGGTGACGCCTTCCACCTGCTCGCCCTCGTCGGACAGATCGGCGTATCCGTCCAGGTCTGCATGCTCTTCGATAAAGACAGTGAGGTCGTCAGTCTTAATCGGGAATTCGGCCTTCCCGTATTTTTGGGTGAGGAATGCGGTAATGGCGCGTTCGCATTCTGCATCCAGCTCTTCCGGAAGGTAGTGGGGACGCTGCGCAAACCTTCCGGTCTTGTCGGTCACCCACTTCATGCTCAGTTGCCCTTCACGGTCCTGCGAAATGCCTTGAAAGCCTGCTCTATCTTGTCCGGCTGTGACGCGGCCATTTTCATCAAGTCGCTTGAAACGGTACCTGCAGCAAGGCAAAGCGTGTCTTTATCGAAATCGAGCTGCTTTGCGATTTGCCCGATGATGAATTCCGAGGGCGGGTTTCGGCGATCACGCTCGATATCATTTAGATATTGAGGCGAGATGGCCTGCCCGTCCTCCTTCTTTAGGCTTGCCGCAAGTTCCTTCTGGCTGATACCTTTGGCCTTCCGCGCCTCGGATAGAACGGTTCCAAACGTCTTCATAATGAAAATTATTATAATCCGCTGATTTGATAATCAAGCAATTTTCGAACGATATCCCTTGATCGATTACGGGAGTCGGCTTTTACTTCTCGTCAGTGAGCCGCTCACTATTCTCGGTTCCCACGAAATCGCCAAGTCACTCATCGACGGGGTGATTAGTCCTGATATGTCATGGCGACTGGAATCCCGTCCCCGGGGACCCGGGGAGGTTCTGTGATGCTCCCTGACCCCGGGGCTTTTACCAGGATGAATTCTTAGTTCGGCATATAAGCTAAGTCAAATGAGCCAGATAGATTCCTGGA
>DATCDL010000030.1:0-4658 GCA_036510715.1 Acidobacteriaceae bacterium | reverse complement strand
GGTGACGCCGCCGGGCCCATCAAAGTACTGGTGTCGAACCCGGTCTACTCCCATGACATGCAAAACGTGCTCATCCCCGAGGGTTCGGTCATTCTGGGGGAGGCTCGAAAAATCGGTGCCTCGGGCTTTGGGCAACAACGTCGCATGGCAGTGGTCTTTCATCGAATGCTGATGCCGGATGGATATACGGTCGACCTCAACCAATTCAAAGGCCTCGACCAAGCCGGAGAGATGGGACTGAAGGACAAGGTAAACAACCACTACCTCCAGATCTTTGGTACATCAATCGCGCTGGGAGTCATCGCCGGAGCATCGGAGATTGAGCTCGGCGGCGGGGCTCTGACGGGTAGCGGATCACAGCTATTCGCTACGGGTGCCTCCTCCAGCATTTCTTCATCCGCCACCACAGTCCTTGACCGCTTTATCCAAATCCCGCCCACGATCACAATCCGCGAAGGACACCGCGTGAAGATCTATCTCACCCAAGACATGGTGCTGCCGAGCTACACAAACCACAATATTCCGCAAGCTTTTTGAAAAGGAGATCATCGCCGTGACTAGCCTTACTCGCATATTACCGCTTCTGGCGCTCGCCATTGTTTGCGGCTGCCAGCAGCCGCGACACGAAGCCTGCAATCCCGCAGACTCGGCGGCCATATGCACCCAAGTGCAGAAATGCTTCGCTTCTGACGTTTCCACGGAAGCATGCCGCGAGCGTGAGAAAGACGCGCTTTCGATATCTAAACCAAAATCCGGCCCCGTGGACGATGGTGCGTCCAAGGCCCTCACGTACTAATCGTCGGGAGATCCAGCCATGAAACGCTTATTTCTAGTCACTATGGTGATTGCCTTCGGTGCGTCCATTCCAGCCCAAGCTCAGCTCGGCGGTCTTGTTTACGACCCTACCCAAGCCGGCCATGCAATCGAGCAGATCGCGCAAGGCGAGAACATTCTCCAAAACACCATTCAATTGGCCCAGACCTCGCTCGCGTACTACCAACTGGCATACCAAATGTCCATCGCTCCACAGAGCGTTTACGCCAGCTGGACTTCACCTTCCACCTATTGGCAGCTGCTCGAGATGACGGCAAACACCTACGGCAACTCCGAGCCTGTCATGGCTTCGGCCAATAGCGGCGCTGGTGCAGATGCTGCGTATCAGATGGCGAGCGTACCGCGCTATGGACCGGTTCCTGAATATCCCACACTGAGCTTGCAGGGACAGCAGCAAATCGCCGCTACGGGCGCCAGCAGCGATATCAGCGACGCGATCGTCGGCAGTTCTTTAACAACACTAGGCACCATGCGCGCGAACGAAATAGAGCGTGAACAGGACATCGAAAACCTGGAGGCTGAATCCCAAACAACGGACCCTCTTCAGATGACCGATATGGCGACGTTGCAGAGGATCAATCAAGGGATGCTCTTGCAGATCCGTCAGTCCCAGGAGGCCAACCAACTCCAGCAAACGATTGCGCTCCACCAAGTCATCGCCCAAAAAGAGCAGCAGGACGCCATCAAATCAAAGTTCCAAGATGCGGCCGACTACGGAACGAATTTCCAGAGCCAAATCGCACCAGCCTACGCAGGTGCTGATGCGGCGATGACCTACTGAAAAGCGAGGCGAACCATGGGCTTACTGACTTTTATTACTCAGGCCTGCGACCAGCTGAGCGCGACGACAGCGCCCTCCGTCGATGCACTCGGCGTTCACATGATCATCGCGCTCGCTACCATCATGCTGGTCTGGTTTGGTGCCCAGGAAGCTCTGGCTTCTGCCCACGGCGGCGCCGGCTTCAGTATGGCCAAATTCCTGAACCTCTTTATGCTCCTCACCTTCGCCTACGTCCTAGTCGCGTTCTATGACAGCGCAATCCCCCACGTTGGATACTCGCTCAAGGGCTTCATCAATGGAGGCGCCCAGTACCTCGTTGCCATCATTGGGAATGACAGCGTCACGACCATGCAGAACGCGCTTGCGCAGGCGCAATCGACTGTTGGACCAGGCATCATCAAAACGATCGCTGACCCCTATTACGCCCTGGTATTTTTCTTCATCCAGGTCATGCTCGCGTTCTTTGCCGCCACCCTTAGCCTGATTGTCGGGTACGGCGCCATCGCCAGCACCGTGGTGGGCATGTTCGGTCCCATCATGATCCCCTTCCTGGCCTTCGATAAACTCGCATTTCTCTTCTGGGGATGGTTGCGAGCCTTCATTGGGTTCTGCTTCTACAAGGTTGTAGCGGCCGCCGTCCTGAGCGTTCTGGGCAACCTGCTCTCGCACTATTACATGACCATGCCCAGCTTCGCGGATCCGGGAACGATGGTGAAGCAGTTGCCTCTTCTCATCTTGCTGACCCTGATCAATATCTACGTGCTGTTCCAAGTGCCGCACCTCACCATGAGCATTTTCTCGGGCTCTGCAGGCGGCCATGGCAGCGGCATTTTGACATCCGCAGCTCTTCTCATTAGGGCTAGTTAGCGAGGCGAAAGCAATGAACACTGAAGCAACATCATCCCCCGAAATGACGCGCGCGGCCGAGCGATACCTTGAGCAGTATGGCGACCCGATGGTCATGAATACCTACCTTAAGGTCGCTGTTCTTGCCCTGTCGGCCGTGGCTGTGGCACTCACCGGCGTGGTGTTCAAAAGCCATCAGGCTTTGGCATCAGCAAAGCCCTTGATTATCCGAATTGACAACGTCGGACGCGCCGAGGCGATCGACTATCGGGACTTCCAATATCGCCCCCAGGAAGCCGAGAACAAGTACTACCTGGGACGCTGGGCGGAGCTCTACTTTTCCCGGAATCGATTCACCCTGGTACGTGACCAGACGGCCTCGCTTTACTTCATGAACAGCGACGTGCAGCGCGACGTAATTGAGCAGGAACGCAAGGCGCAAACCATCCCCACCTACCTCAAAGACAGCGGCCTGCCTTACGTCACCATCGTGGTCAAGAATGTGATTCTCGACGACCTAAGAATGTCTCCGTACTCCGCTCGGATCGAGTTTGAACGGATCTATACCAACGCCCAGGATATGCACGAGCTAAAGCGCGAGCAGCTGACTGCCAGCGTCACGTACGTATTCCGCGACAGCGTTCACAATCAACAATTGGCGGTCAATCCGCTCGGCCTCACGATCATCCGATTTCGCGTAGATCAGGCCTTCAACTGAAGGGAGAAACACCATGAGTTTTGAACTGATTTTGCCCTTCTTTCGGCCCATCGAGGCGTTGCTTTTAGACGATACCGTCAGTGAAATTATGGGCAATCCGGACGGCGTCTGGTGGATCGAGACACGGGGTCAACTTGCACGCGCAGAAGGAGTGCAATTTGATCCCAAGGCTTTGATTGCTGGCCTCGAAGTCATTGCCAATTACCTGGGCAAGAAACTCGGAGAAGACGCTCCGTTGCTCAATGCTCAACTCCCGGATGGCAGCCGTCTGGCGGCGGTTCTACCACCCGTTGTGCGGCCCGGGCCGGCAGTGACTATTCGCAAGTTTCGCCAGAAGCGTTACACAATCGAGGAGCTAATTGAAGCCGGTTCTCTCACTGAGGAGATGGCCAATTTTCTGCAGGTTCAGGTGCGCGACGGCAAGACGCTTTTAATCAGCGGCGGGACCGGCAGCGGCAAGACAACTTTGCTCAATGCGCTGGTCGATTTCATTCCTCAGAGCGAGCGTATCGTCGTCATCGAAGACACCGCCGAGCTGCGCATCAATAACCCGAACATTCTGGCCGCGGAGTGTCAGATTGAAATGCTCAAGGCCAAGGTGAATTACGACACCCTATTGCAAG
This sequence comes from Acidobacteriaceae bacterium, assembly GCA_036510715.1. Classification (GTDB taxonomy): domain Bacteria; phylum Acidobacteriota; class Terriglobia; order Terriglobales; family Acidobacteriaceae; genus Granulicella. The sequence goes on along the minus strand of DATCDL010000030.1, from coordinate 856 downwards.
CGTCCCTGCGCTGGCGGCCTGATCGGATCATCCTGGGCGAAGTCAGAGGTGAGGAAGCGCGGACACTTTTGGACTCTTTCAACACTGGCCATGGCGGGTCGATGGCGACCATTCACGCCAATTCGCCGGTGAAAGCATTGCGTCGGTTCGGCGACCTGGCAATGCGGTCTCACCAGCAAGCTACGCGCGAGGACCTGGCCACGGAAATAGCTGATTCTGTCGATTACGTCATCCAGATCAGACGTTATCCGGGCGGCCGAAAGGTCAGCGACATTGTTCAGGTCGCGGGCTTCAACCGTGACCGCAAGATGTACGAATGTGATTCGGTCTATTCGCTGGCACCGGCAAGCTCTTTACTCTCAACAACGCTCGCAGGAATTTAACGATGCCCCCACTCGAAGTGCAGCACATCAAGAGGGCAACTGCCACCGTTCAGATCGAAGAGTCTGTCGCGCTCACAACAGACAAGTACGCTGCCTTCATTCATGCCATCGCCGACGATGTAATCAACCAGGTCAATTAGAGAGGCTCTACGATGTCTCATTTTCTTGCCAAGTTGGCCGCATCACCCCAGTTTCTTGCTAGCTGGGTCTCGCAGGCGAATGAGAGCGATTCAACATACAACGTGAGCGCTCGACTGCGTTGCCCTCATGGAGTCCTCAAGCCGCAGGAAGTAGCTACGATGGAAGCGAACCTCCTCAGCCGAGGCGCAGAAGAAGAGGATGATCTGGGATGTGCCTGCCGTCGGTTATTCCGCCGCTTGTTCGGTCACTGCTTCGGGGGCTTACCGGCGCCCTGCGGCAGCTCGCTCTTCTGCTTCGGGTTCCCCGCCCTCCGGGTTACGGTTTCCCTCGAA
>DATCDL010000029.1:0-7461 GCA_036510715.1 Acidobacteriaceae bacterium | reverse complement strand
CCCCCCCATCCCCCAACCGGAGCCCCCAGATCACTAGCCACTAACCACTAACCACTAACCACTACGCCCCACCAAGGCCCACCATGAAAAAAACAATCCTCACCGCCGCCCTCTACACTCTCATCACCGCGATCCTCCTCGGCATCGGCTACCCTCTCCTCATCACCAGCCTAGACCACGTCCTCTTCCCCAAACAATCCGCAGGAGACCTCATCACCCGCAACGGCGAAGTCATCGGCTCGCAACTCATCGGCCAGCCCTTCACCGGCGACGCCTACTTCCACAGCCGCCCCTCCGCCGCAGGCACCGGCTACGACGCCAGCTCCTCCGGAGGCTCCAACCTCAGCTCCACCAGCAAAGCGTTAATCGACTCAGTAGAAGCACGCACCCAGGCAAGCATCGCCACCGAGCAGACGGCAAAAACCCCCGTCCCCATCGACCTCGTCACCGCCTCCGCCTCCGGCCTCGACCCCGACATCTCCCCCGCCGCGGCCCTCTACCAAATCCCCCGCATCGCCCGCCAGCGCCACCTCTCCGAGTCCGCCCTGAACCAACTCGTAGCCGCCCACACCACCCCCCGCCAGTTCGGCCTCCTCGGCGAACCCCGCGTCAACGTCCTCGACCTCAACCTGGCCCTCAACGCCCTCTCCCCCCAATAATCCCGGCCCGGCTAATAGACGAAGGGAATCAATTTGCGGGTCCGTGCCGCGTATCGATCGAACGCCGCTCCATAATGGTCGTGCAGGTGCGAATCGAGCATCGGAATGTTGACGAAGACGAAACCAGCCAGCATGATCAACGGAATCAAAACGGAAATCCATCGGCCAGCTATCAGGCAGAGACCGGAGAAGGAGATCAAATCACCGAGATAATTCGGATGTCTTGAGTATCGGAACAGGCCAAGCGTATACAGCCGTCCCTCGTTTTCAGGTCGCCGCTTCCAAACGTGGCGGGCATACTCCGCGTAGGAGTTCATCCCCGAGCCAAGGACAAAAAGGACCGCTCCCGCAATGCCCGATGCGTGGATGGGTGTGGAATTTGTACCTCCGGCCAGCGAGAGTACAACGTAAATGCACAGCACCCAGGGCACGATCATGCCTGCCTCGCTCCAACTCACCGCTCGTTTTAGAAACACAAATTGGGTGAACAGCAGGCGCAGGAAATAGGCTGAGAGTCCAACCGCCAGCAACAGTCGGCGCGTTTCATCGCCCGGATACCAGCGCTGTCCAAGCCACCCGCCGGCACAAGCGATTCCGCCGCCGAACAACAACCACCCGGCGACCGCAACCCACGCGGCAACTGCGACGCTGATCGCAACCCGTTGGCCGATGGCACTCCCGTACGCTGCATAGACATCGTTCTCTGCGATTCGCTTCTGCACCCGCATCTCCTCACGATTTGCAATCGAGCTCCCTCGTCCCCGCCCGGCCGAAAACTTGTCAAGCCCCCTGGGGCACAGGAAATCGCCAAAACCCCTGTCCCTATTGACGATAAATCTTTTCAAAACCTGGCATAGTTACCCCCTCCAACTAGATACAATTGAAGTAGAGCCTTAAAACCATCCGACATCTCAACTCTCTGCCGGTTCTGCGAAGTCCCTCGCCGTCCGCGCAGGACCTAACCCCAATGTTCTGAATATTTTGCCCGTAAGATCTCTGAATAGAACAATATACAGACAACACCCAGAAGTCCGCCACGAACTCCCCTGAATCGAACACTTTGAGGTCAAAAGTATGGGGGGGAGGGGTGGGGGGGTGTCTCCTACCGTGACCCCGCCCGGCTCGACCGGCCCGTCCCCGCCAGCCTGAGCGTAATCACCATTGCCGGCACCAGGTACGCAAACGACCCCAGCACCCACATCACCACCGCCCCGAGCACCTGGTCGTCCAGCACCGAGATCTGGAACGGGTTGGGGTGGGTGACGTAGTACGGATAAACAGGCCGATCGCAGAAAGCCAGAAACGCCGAGAGCAGCGTCATCACCACATCGGCCAGCGCCAGGTAGATCAGCATCATCCATTCACCCGGGCGCTGCTTCGCCGGCCACGGGCGCATGATGTACCACCAGAAAAGCAGCGACGTAATCAGGAAGCAGAGATGCTCCACACCGTGCCAAGCCTCGTTCTCGAGCGCGAGGTCGTACGCCGCCGGTGCATGCCACCCAAGATACGCAACGTTCATCGCCAGCCATGCCACCGCCGGAGTCACCAGCCAATGCGCAAACCGCCGCAGCGCCGTCACCCGGATCAGCGGCCCGACGATCCACCGCCGCACCGGCCGTGGCAGCCCCCGCAGCAGCGGCACCACCGGAAGCCCATACAGCAGCAGCATCGGAATAGCCGACATCAGCAGCAGATGTTCGACCATGTGAGCCGTCAGCAGCACATCGGCAAACCCGTCCATCGGCGACGCCACCACCACCCACAACAGCGCCAGTCCACTCAGAAACGACGCCAGCCGCACATCCGTAAACTGCTCCCTGCGCGTTCTGCGAAGCGCCAGCCAGCCTCGCACATAGACCACGGCCGGAACCACGATCGACAGCGTCAGCCAGATCGGCAATCTCCAGTCCGTGAATATCGCCCGCACCGCATCAGACATCCGCTATGGCTTCTGTCCAGACGCCGGAGCAGCCGCAGGCTTCGCCGCATGGAATCCCGGATGGGCCAGTCCGCGCGATGCATCCACCGCTGGACTCAGGTCGTTCCCGCGCAAGGTCATCAGGAAGCTCACCAGGGCCTTCGCCTCCGACGGATTCAACGCATTGCCGTACGCCGGCATGTTCCCTCCGCCCTGCAGCACTTGCCGCACAATCTGATCTTCCGTCAAGCTTGTTGCCACGGAATCCAGCGCAGGTCCACGCAATCCGCCCACGCCATCCAGCTCGTGGCAGTTGCGGCACTGCTTGTTCTGCAGCACAATCGCGCCCTCTCGCTCGAGCGGCGTTCGATCGTGCAGATACTTCGGAGGAATCGGATCGCTGGTCCAGGCATTCATGATCGGACTCCAAGGCGTATAAGTCCCCAGCCGCGTGAAGATCCCCAGCGTAACCGCGATCACCGACACCATCAGCACCGCCACCGGACGCCGCGCCCAGTGCCGCTCTCCCTCACTAGCGAACAACGGCAACAACAGCAACCCTGCAATCCCAAGCACCGGAGCAACCAGCATCACCGGTGTCTCGATCGCCGTTGGCAGGAACGCCAGCACCGAATAGATCCACAGGAACGCAAAGTCAGGCTTCGGAGCTGTCTGGATGATCGTCGGATCAGGTGGTCCTCCAGGCCCAAACGGCCCAAAGAAGAACGCGCAAGCCATCACCGCGAACAGGATCGCAGCCGCAAACACCGCATCTTTCCACGCTGCATCCGGAACAAACGGAATGCCCGTCTTCTCCGTAAGCTCGTGATATTCACGCTCATACGTTGACTTCCGAACCAGCCGCCCAGGCATGGGCCAATCGCTCACCCCATGCCGCAGCACCATCCATACATGCACCCCAACTCCAGCCAGCAGCAGCCCTGGAATCACGAACACATGCAGCGTAAAGAACCGGGACAACGTCGCTCCACCAATGATCGGACCACCCAGAATCAGGTGCACCAGCGATGCCCCGATATAAGGCACGCGACTCGCGATCGATGCTCCAATTCCAAGTCCCCAGTAAGCGTCCTGATCGAACCGCATCACCTGTCCGGTAAAGGCCATTCCCAACGTCAGGAGCAGCAGCAACACACCGACAATCCACGTCAACTCACGGGGAAACTTGTACGACCCGAACAGAAACACCTGCACCATGTGGATCAGCACGATGGCGATCATGAAGTCCGATCCCCAACCATGCAAGGCCCGCAAATACCATCCCAACGCAATGTTGTGGTTCAGCACATTCAGGCTCGACCAAGCCTCATTCGCCGACGGACTATAGACCAGCGCGAGTAGGATTCCGGTCATCACCTGCAGGATCAACAGCACCGTCGCCGCGCTGCCAAACACATACCACCAGCTAGCGTTATTCGCTGGTGTAGGATGCTCAGCAGCCTCCGTCAGGGGCTTGATCAACCCCAGTCGATGCTCCAGCCACGCATACCCCTTGAGCCCGGCAACCGTCACCCGCTCCTTCAGGCTCCCCATGACGAAGACCTCGTTTCGTCCGTCGCAGGCTCAATCTGCACCAGCGGTTTGTCCTTGCACGAAGCCTGCGTCGCCAGCGTCGGCATATCTCCCGCATGGATCACGAGCGAGTTCCCCGCAATCCTGTACTTGTACTGAAACAGCCCCCGTTCCGGAGGTCCCGATGCTCTACTGCCGTCTTCGTAATACGCTCCACCATGACACGGACACATGAACAGCTTCGACTCCGAAAACCATCTCACTGGACAGCCGAGATGCGCGCAGTTAATCGCGAACACCTGAAACTGTTGCGCCGAAATCCGCCTTACCCAGCACGCTACCTTTGCGGTCTCGCCATCATCGAAGCTCGCCAAAGGACTCCGAAAGTCAGCCAGCCTCGTCTCCCCAACAGGGAAGTCGCTCACGTCTCCAATCGATATCCACGATCCAACGCCCGCACTCTTCTTCATCGCCGGCCCAAGCAGATACCCGATCAGCGGAACCGCCAGCACCGCTCCAACCAGTACGTTCAACCCGACCGCCACCTTGAAGAGGAACACCCTGCGCGTGTGCGCAGCCGCCTTGGCCTCGGGCGGCAAGTCGTTGTTGCTCGATTCTCCAGGATACTTAAGCAATTCACTCATACATTTCTCCGCACGCTACTGACGATCTATGGATGCTGATAAGGTTGTCCCGGCGTCGCAATCCGATGCGACGCCAGCCACGCAACAATGTCGGTAATCTCCTGATCCGTCAAAGCCCGCGAACCAGGACCCGTCATATCGGAGCGCCAATCGGGCATCCCTTCCTGCGGCTGTCCGGCAAGAATCAAACTCCGCAGTCCCTGGTCGCTGATCAACGCAAGATACGCCGGGTCCACGAGCGACCCGGTATGAATCTTGTCACTTGCAACGCCAGTCCCATCGGCTCCGTGGCAACTCGCGCAGAACATCGTGAACGCCTTCTGTCCTTGCGCCGAATCCCCGGTTGAACTGCTCGCGTAACTTGGCGGAGTCTGTCCACCAAGCGCATCCGCACGTCCCCACTTCGTTTCCATCCCTTGCGCAAGCACTGCAATCTGTTGGTCAGTCAACATACCACCCTGACTCTCGGCAAAAGCAGGCATCAACGTTCCGGCAACACCCTTCGCCGTGACAGTCTGAATCCTGTCGACCCCAGCCGCCGCGAGATACACAGGATTCGCAAGCGAGATGGCCGCGCCTTCCTTGCCGCTCTCGCCATGGCAAGCCGCACAATTATCTCTATAGAGCATCGAAAACTGCAGCAACTGCGCGGGTCTCTCTGCTTCAGGCCCGGGCTTTCCAGGCACGTTCTTACATCCCACGCACAGGAAGGCAACAGCGGACGTCATCATCAAAGCGTGTGCAGAGCGAAGGTTCATCGCGAAGTGTCCTTGTGGTCTGAATCTGTCGTCTCTTCGTGTCCCCGTTCATTGATGTCGCTGTGGAGACCTGCGCGCACGGAAAATGGCAGGGATTGGAACTGCGGCGTCCGCACCTTTGCCTGCAAATTCACCACAAATCCGCAGACCAATCCAAACGCAATCTGCGAGACCACAAACCAGAACCAATCGATCCGCTCATTCAGAATCGGACTCACGATATTGAGCGCCGAGTGCAAAATTCCCGTGAAGAGCAACGGCACCATGAGGCCTGCCGTCACAATCGGGTATCTAGGGAACATGGGCAACATTGCCCCATACAACAACCCGACAAGCAGTGATGTGAGTCCATGAATAACAATCGCGGCCAACAATCCGCGCAGATGAAATTCACCCAGAAATGCGTTACTTGCGCCGGCCCAGCTAACAAACCCACCGGCCGCAAGAAGATTGACCGCATACCAGAAGCTGTGGTACTTCACCAAACTGAAGATCCCCGCTGGAACGGTCATCGCAATACCCCCTGCAATGCCTCCCTTAATCCCGGTAATTACCTGGAACGTCTCGACTGGAATAATCTTGCGGTGCATCGAATCTTTCGGAAGCCGCGTAGCAAGAGTCCGGGAACTCGTAACGATCACCTCTTCGGTGCGAACTTCAACCCCTTCGTGAGCCTCATGCGGGAGGACCTGCCGAAACCACCCAATCATCCCGGCAATCGTGAGTGCCCCGCCAAGGATGCTGACCACAACATTTGTTACCATGCCCGCCAAAACCAGCGTGACACCAAGGGCAAGCACCATCGGCCACGCCGTTGGCGCCGGAAGCTGCAGCCCATGTTCTTCTTGCGCATGATCGCTTTGCACTGTACCTCCTTGACGGATCATCGGCCCAACACATAGACAACGAGAAAAACGACAACCCACACTGCATCAACAAAGTGCCAATAAAGCGACAATACTTCAAGCTTCTCGCTATGCTTGCTGCTCATCGCACCGCTCAGCGAGAACGCCAACGCCAGCGAAAGCATGATCAGGCCCACAACTACGTGCGTCGCATGTAGCCCCACCAGCGAATAAAAAGTGGTACCAAATAAGTTTGTCTGAATTGTCAAACCGTCATGATAGATAAGCTGGTACCACTCCAGAGCCGTGCTAGCGATAAAGATTCCGCCCAATAGCACGGTAGCCGCCAACCATAGCGAACATAGATTTCTCTTGTTATGTCGCAGCGCGGAAACTGCAGCATGCACGGTGAGGCTACTCGAAAGCAGACAAATGGTTGCGAAGACCGGCAGCGTGAGTACATCTTTCGGCATCGGCCCACTAACGCTCTTGCCGATATAAAACACATACGCCACCACGAAGATGACGAAGATCGCGGCCTCAGCAACGATCAGGCACGCCATCCCCACAACGCCGCGAGATGGCAACTCCCATCCTTCATTCGGACTATTCGGAATCACAGCGCCTTCAGTCACTTTGTTTCCTCATCCACAGGCTCTGATGTCATCTCGTAGTTGCTATCAGGATCTTCGGGATGCTTGAGATCCCAAAGCGGACGTCGGCTTGCAACACTTGGAATTTTGGCAAAGTTATAGTCCGGGGGCGGAGACGTCGTCGACCACTCCAACGTCCATGCGTCCCATGGATCGGGTCCCGCGATATCCCCTTTGAAGTAGGACCGAACCATGTTGTACACGAACAGAAGTGTCGCGATCGCTTGAAAAATCGCACCGCTCGAGACAATCATGTTCCAGATCATCCAGCCCCTGTCTGCCTCATAGGTGTAAACGCGGCGCGGCATACCCAAAAGCCCGGGTATATGCATAAAGTCGAAGGTCAGATGAAACCCGATCAGAAATAGCCAGAAGTGCCACTTCCCTAGCTTCTCGCTCAACATGCGGCCCGTCATCTTGGGGTACCAGTAGTAGAAGGCCGAGAAGA
>DATCDL010000028.1:0-2790 GCA_036510715.1 Acidobacteriaceae bacterium | reverse complement strand
CTGAACAGGGTTCCAATATCTGCGTTCATCTGAAGACCCACCACAAAAGCATTCGGAATGTTAGATCGATACGAGGGAGTATAGCGCGAATCCGGGTGAATGACGTATTGAACATTAGGGCGTAGCACGATACCCGGCCCGACTTCATAGCCGTAATTGAGTTCCAGATTCCATTCGGAGGAAGGCACTCGACCTCTACCTCCTGCTTCGATTCTCATTCCTGTGAGATTAGCGACCTCCTTCGAAGTGAAAAAGGTCGGCGAAAAGGCTAGACCTAGCGTATCGTGCCCGCGAGACTTAAACGTGCCGGCTTTGACAATTCCAAATCTAATTGCGTACCGAATAGCTTCGGAGTCAGCAAAATTAAAATACACGCTTCCGAATAGAGCGAGATTTCGATGCGAGCTTGGATCGGGTCTCGAGATGGCTTGCCCCCCACTTGCGTACAGTGCTGTCTCGCCGCGATGAGTCAACTCGGTCCCACCGAACTGATAAAGCGGAAGGCCCTCCTTATTGAGAAGAACGTCGTCTCTAGGCGCATCGAGATACGAGATGCCCAGCCTATAGTAGTGGGGCAGCCGCTCCGTTGAGAACTGAGTCTCATGACCTATTTCAGCTAAGTAATTAACCCCTGACACCCCACCTGTGCTCCAATCGAAAATGCCTGTGGAAGCCCTGAGCGTATTCCCATCAACTGCGAAACCGCCAAACTGGCCGTAAACATTGGGTGTGAGGCTATATCTGGTCAGTCCACCCCAAGAAGCCACAGGTGCAACAGCTGTCCCGGTGCTTTGTGTAAATCCGTACATGGGTCCGCAGAAAGAGTGATTCATAAACAGGCAGGTAAGCACAGATTGCATGAAGTATGGAGTAGCAGCCATACGTCCCGCTATGATCTGAAGATCATTCTCGTGACGAAGGGTAAACTTTTGCTCGAGAGTAAAGTTCAGGAAACGGACAAGGTTAAATGGTGCAGCGTTCTCCTGGACGTCGATACCACCACCAATATAGTTTTTGCTTAGGGGATTGCTGTTCTCTGCAATCACAATCGCGTGGAACGCGGCACCTGGCCAGCCTACAAGTTTTTGCAAGTCGAGATCTGATCCAAAGATCATATATTGGGATGCGCTGAAGCCTTGCCGAATTCCCCCAGAGGGGTTTCCCGCTAACTCTTCATTGAAGGACAGACGGAAGTAAGCTCCTTTGTCGGCAGCTTTCCTAAAAAATAGAGGGGTGTTCAGGATGGGGAGACTCGTTTCTTGAATCGTAGGCGGAGTTCGCTGTTCAGACGGCGGTCCCGTTTGCGGAGAGATTGTGCTCGACTGAGCAGTGGGAGTGCTCCGCGTTTGGCCCGCAGCCAACGACCGAAGAGGGCAAAGTGTCACGAACCTCGCAGCCCAGAGGAGGTAAACTCCCACCGCCTGCCACAAGCGCGACTTAGTATGTTTCGATGATACCATCCAGGCAGATCCCAGTCTGCAAGCTGCATCCACAATGCCCCCGACTGTATATGTGGTGACCAAATTGTTTAGGCCAATTCTTAAAGGCGAGTGACATTGCTGCCTAAGCCTACAAACTACTATCGCGATATGTCTTTACGATTCGAGGCTGCGGCTGGTCGATCCAGTTCGGAAAGAGATAGATGAACATCGAGTGAGTGAGTTTCTGCGGTTCCTCATCGACATCGAACTCGCCTGTATAAAGCGATATACGTAAAGGCTTCCTGTTTGAAATCCGTGTCAGAGTCTTTGGACTAATCTCCCGAGGCGAATGATTTGCGGGTCGGGGGTGCTTAGTTGCGCCGACATGTAACCCTCCAGCGTATACGTGATGATCTTTAAAAGATGTTCGCTCATGGGTTAAGTGGTGGGAAGCCGTCGATCGGCCGCTTTTCATGGAACACGAACTTCCACGCTCCGATGATTTGTTAGCGCAGTCCTTTAGCCATGGGCACTTGCTCCTTTCAGCGCGGTTATGCAGCCTTGAGAGCGCCGTTATCAATCGGGATGACCTGCCCCGTGATCGACTTGCCTGCGTCCGAGGCGAGAAAGACGCAAAGCAAAGCGATGTCTTTCGGGTCCACAAACCGCTTGAGGTCCTGGATGCTTAGCGCGGACGCCCGCTCTTGTTCCGCGCTCTTGCCTTCGGCCTTTGCGCGTCCTTGAAGAACGTTTTCTATGCGCTGGCCCCCCACAGCTCCAGGGGCAATCGCATTGGAACGAATGTTGTGATCGCCTAATTCGATAGCGAGCGTTTGCGCGAAGCCAATCAGCCCTGCTTTGGCGACGTTGTAAGGACTTCGGTTGGGATAGCCGAAGCGTCCTCCAACGGAGGACATCGTGATGATGCTTCCCGCCGCCGATTTCTTAAGATGTGGAATGGCAAGACGCGTGACGTTGAAAGTGCCAATCAGAATCGACCGTCAGCACCTCTTCCCATTTGTCTGGATCCACCGTTTCGACAGGAGCGGTGGCCTGAGATGCCGGCATTATTCACCAGGACGTCGAGACCACCCAGCGCCGCAACCGCTGTAGGGACCATGCGCTCAATATCAGCGCGCTTTCCGTTGTTGCACAAGGTTGCCAACAAGCCGGGAATTTCCTTCTTTGCGGCCTCAATCGCCTGTTCATTGATATCTGTGACAAAGACTGTGGCGCCGGACGAAGAAAATGTACGAGCAATCTCAAGTCCGATCCCAGAAGCTGCTGCCGTGACTAGTACCTTCTGACCCATAATGTCTCCTAGTTGAATCCGTATCTATCTCAGAAATCGAAGTGGCTTTTCGGAAGC
>DATCDL010000027.1:0-2424 GCA_036510715.1 Acidobacteriaceae bacterium | reverse complement strand
GGCCAATCCTGGGATCCTTCCCAAGGCAACGCCGACGCCCGCAATCGCACTCTTCTTCAGGAAACCACGTCGAGAGGTTGACAGTTTAATTCCCCCCTTTCAATCTTTCCACGTTGCCACGACAAGCTACCTGTGGGAGTTTAGCTGAATCCGTCAAGCGTTCCGTTGAACGTTTTCAAAAAGCATTCTCCGAAAGGGATTGACAAAGTAACTTTGCGAGGCTACAAAGTCTCACGGTATCAGTAAGATGTCTAATTCGATGCGCTCCTAAACAGCATTGAGGAGATTACTAAAATGGCAGCTAAGAATAAGAAGAAGTCTACTGGCGGCAACGCGCCGATCAGAAAAGCTCTGGCTGGAATGGAAAAAGCTCAACGAGAGCTAGAACTGAATATTAGGAATCTAAAAGCGGCCATGGGCCACATCCACAAAGCGTCTGGTGGGACCGGTCAGGGGCACATCCATGCTGCTTCGGGAAAGGGACATGTGCACTCGGCGAAATCGGGCATGGCAAAGGGCCACGTACACTCGGCAACATCAGGTAAGGCGAAGGGGCACGTGCACTCGGCGTAGAATTTGCCTGGCATGATTAGGTCCGGCCGTATACGGCGTGCGCGCGCAGTTCTGGTGGATTGGCGCGATGGAAGGCTAATCCTGTGCAATTATCAAACACAGGTGTCCGTCAGCGCCGAACCGGAAGCGGTCCGATTTCTGCACCTGCTCGACAATTGGACTCGCCCGCCGGACCTCTATGCTTCACTTCCGGAGTACACGCCAAAGAGTATTCGCGCCGGATTGCGCGAATTGTTGAAGAATACGCTTGTGGTGTCGGAGGGTACGCCACAGGCAAAAAAAGACGCCGAACTGGCGAGCGTGTGGTCGGACTGGCTGCCGCATGGAAGTTTTCATTTCGCCACGAAAGATGTCGAATACCTTCAACCTCCTCCAAGCTTTTTCCGGCGCTACCTGGCGGAGTCTCCGCAGCCGCCGTTGCTGAAGAGCTACAGGAAAGCTCCACGCATCCGACTGCCTCCCGAAAAGAAATCACAGAGCGAGTTTGCTCGAGCGCTGTTGGCTCGGAAGACGCACCGGGAATTTTCGGGGGAGCAGATACCGCTAAGCATAATCTCGACCCTGCTCTATTACACGTGGGGGGTTACCGGAAAGATCGCGGCGCCGCCTTTCGGACGTTTGTTTCACAAAACCAGCCCATCGGGCGGGGCGCGTCACCCGGGCGAAGTGTATCTGCTGGCCATGCGGGTCGGCGGCCTGCCGCAGGGCCTGTATCATTACGATGGCTTGCATCACTCGCTGGCGAGACTCCGATCCGTGCGAGCAGTGAAAAAGGCAGTCGCATACGCAGCCGGCCAGGAGTTCGTGGCAGACGCATCCGCCCTATTTATTATGACCGCGGTTTTTCCGCGCACGCAGTGGAAGTACCGGTTTGCCCGCACCTATCGGATTGTGTTGCTGGACACTGGACATCTATGTCAGACATTTTGCCTGGTTGCCACATGGCTTGGCCTCGCGCCTTTTTGCACGGCAGCGTTTCAGGATACTTTGATCGAGACGGAACTTGGCTTAGACGGAATCCGCGAGTCTGTTCTTTACCTCGCGGGCGTGGGCACGCTCCCAGTCGGCAAGCTTCGTAGCAATCGTTGAGCATCTTGATAAATTCCCACGTCAGCGTCGGCGTGGGTCCAATAGCCGAGAAACTTTTGCAGCTCGGTCCGCGCGTCGTCCCATCGCCCAAGCTTTTGGTAGAGGACACCAAGGCGGTAATGCGCGTCCACCGCCCGATGAAACGCGGGCTCGTCAAAGCTCTCGGCGCGGGCGTCGTCCATCAATTCGTTTCCACGAGTGATCACGATTTGATATTGCTGGACTGCTTTCTCTTGCATTCCTGCCGCAGCGTAACAACGGGCAAGCGTCTCGATCGCGAAGACGGATTTCTGATAAGTGACTGCACTCTCCGCCGCCTCCACCGCATCGGGAAACCTCTTCTGCGCCAATGCGATTTCTGCATTCACAAGGTTGTGCAATGCCTGAAGTGCAGGTGCGTCATGCTGATTTATCTGGGCATCAATGTCTCGCAGACTCCGCCTGGCAGGTTCGAGGCTGCCGGTCCAAGCATAGGTCCTCGCCAGGAGGAGCATGAGCGCTGGGGATTGCGGCGGCAGACTAACCTGGCCGAGTTGCTGGTTGGCCTGTAAAAATAGGTCCTTCTGTATTTGCAACTCCGCCATCTCGATCTGGGCCTTTGCCGCAGCGATATGATTATGATTTCTCACCGCGGCTTGAATCGCGTTGCCGAGATCTTTCTCCGCTGCGCCGTATACGCCCGTCGCCAATTCCAAATCGGCAAGGGAGAGGTCAGCTTCGATTTCACCATCGGGGCCGGTGCGCACCATTCCAGAGAACGTC
>DATCDL010000026.1:0-13449 GCA_036510715.1 Acidobacteriaceae bacterium | reverse complement strand
CTTGATGGCTGACTTTGGCGACCAAGCCGACTTTGCGCTGCAACCTGCAACTGCGGACCAATCCGGGGCGGTCACTGCCGAGACTCTGGCACTCGCCACGGATTCCGCGCAACCTGGACAGATAATGCGACAAAGTGTCTTTCCAGTCTGAACCCGCTTTTTCACTCTGATTGTATGAACCGCAACAACTCTAGGAGGAAAGAAAAAAGTATGAGACGCAAAATCAACATCTTATTATTGATGCTGCTGGGCATTTTCGGATCATCGATGCTGCTCGCACAGTCGACAACAGGAACCATCCTGGGACAAGTGACTGACCAGTCTGGCGCAGCGATCACCAAAGCAGATGTCACCGTAACCAACACGCTGACGGGCGAAGTGCATTCGATCATCACCAACGAGCAAGGCCAGTATGTGATTCCTAATCTTGAGATAGGCGTCTATCGTATAGAGTCGCAACCGGCCGGCTTCAAGCGTACCGTACGCGACGGAGTCACCCTTGCGGTAAACGAACAAGCTCGTGCCGATCTTATGCTTCAGGTCGGAAAAATCACGGAAGAGGTGACGGTTCACGCTGACACAACCCAGGTAAACACGTATACCGCTGAGTTGGGAGAACTCGTCGACCAGAAGAGCGTGGAGGATCTTCCGCTCAATGGAAGAAACATCTACAGCCTGCTCGTGGCTCTTCCTGGAGTTTCAAGCATTAACGATGAGGTTGTGCCCTCTCGCAACAACAGCACCTTCGTGATCAATGCAGGTCGCGCAACCACAAATTCCTGCTTTATTGATGGCGGCTTCAACAACGACATTTGGCGCAATCAGTGCAGCACACCGCCGAATCCCGATGCCGTCCAGGAATTCCGCCTTCTCAGTTCCAACTCGGATGTCGAGTTTGGTCGTATGCCGGGCGCGTTCCTGAACATCATCACAAAATCCGGCACCAACTCCTATCATGGAACGGCCTATGAGTTTTTGCGCAACAATGCCGTAGATGCAAAGACCTACTTTAACTCGACAGTTACACCTCTAAACCAGAATCAGTATGGATTCTCGGCAGGCGGACCAGTATTGAAAAATAGGGTCTTCCTATTTGGGTCGTGGGAAGAACTCAAACAAAAGACCCCAGCCATTATCAATTCAATTCCGGTTCCAACCACTCTCGAGCGTACCGGAGACTTCTCCGCGACGAAGGGCACCGCGCTCGAGCCGATTGACCCGACAACGGGGAAGCCGTTCCTCAACGACCAACTTACAAGCATGGACAAGGTCGGTTTGGCGATCACCAATGCAATCCCTGCCGGCAACAACGCGGATGGCACGTATACCGCATCGGCAAACAACAACGCGAATGTATGGCAATACCTGCTGAAGGCCGACTACCAGTTTACCCAAAAACAAAAGTTCACCGTGAGCTGGTTCCAGGTGAATTCAGCCCAGAACAACCCGTTTGCTTACTACAACGAGTTTCCTGGATTTGGTCAGCGCGTTGACGGGGCCCTTCAACACAATCTGGTGATCAACTACACATGGACTGCCACCAATAACTTGCTCAATGAGGCGCGTTTCAACCTCATGCGCCGCGACACTCCCTGGAACATCATAGACGGCAAGACCCTTACTGACTACGGGAGCAGCTTTGTGCAGGGAGGTCTCAATGATGATCCGAAAGCCGTGCCTTTCCGGATGCAAATCAATGGAAGATTCACGACCGGCGCATGGGATGCGGCGGGGCACGATCATTCCATCGGTGGATCGGACACTATCACATGGCTCAAAGGCAGGCACAACATCAAACTAGGTTCATTTGTCATGTGGGGCTACTACGCCGAGACCGGAGCCAGCAATGGTGGAGGAACCATCTACGAGGGCTCAGATTACACCGGAAACCCTCTAGCGAATCTTCTCCTTGGCTACTCCACAAACTTCTCGGAAGATAGCGGCGATCACCCGGATGAAAGCGCAAAGTACTGGCACAACTATGCGCAAGATATATGGCAGATCACCCCCCGCATCACTCTTACCGCCGGGCTCCGCTATGAAATTACCACGCCCCTGGTGTGGACGGTGAACTACATCTCTTCATTCGAACAAAACGTGCAGTCTACTACCTACCCCAATGCTCCGAAAGGTCTTCTGTTCTATGGTGACAAGGGCGTAACGCGCGCTGGCCGGCCAAACGACTGGCACAACATTGGGCCAAGACTGGGTCTTGCCATCGATCCGTTCGGCAATGGCAAAACCTCTATCCGTGCCGGATATGGACTCTATTACCTGGCCGCTTACGGAGACGGAATCCGCGCTCCTCAACCCTTTGTTCTTACCGTCGGCATCAACGGTGATACCAGCTTGGTCAATCCTTGGGTAAACTTCCCAGGAGGCAATCCCTTCCCGTTTACGCCGCCTACCGGGGCAAACGCTACATTCACCCTTCCCCAGGCGCCTGTTGTGTTTGCGAACAATGCGGCAACACCGCGTCTGAACCAGTTCAATCTGACTGTGCAGCATCAGGTGACCAACAACATGAGCTTGCAGGTGGCTTATGTCGGAACCATCTCGCGCAAGATGAGCGGCAACATCGATGAGAACAATCCCATCTACGAAAACGATCCGCGCACCGGAGCGGCGCCCTTGTCGAGCAACGTCGATGACCGCCGTCCCTACATGCCCGGAACCTTCCAATCCATCGGAACTTATGTAACGGGATACAATGCCAGCTACAACGCGCTACAGGCAGTCTTGACTCAACGCTTGTCGCACGGCCTGACCTTCAACGCCAACTATACCTTCGGCAAGGGCATCGACCTTGTTTCCGGAGATAACTACAACGGCGGACTTGGATTTACGGATTCCAGTGATCCTGCTCGGGACAAGGGGCCAACCGACGGAATGGCTCATCACATCTTGAACATCTCTGGAACGTATGCGCCGCCCAAGGTTAGGAATTTGGGAACGATCGGCAATTACGTGCTGAGCGGATGGCAGGCAAATGCGATTATCAGCATACGCAGTGGCACGCCGGTGAATGTCACATCCGGCGTGGACAGCAACGCGGATAATGTCTGGAATGATCGTCCCAATCTGACCGGGAACTACAAAGTATCGGGTTCCAGGGCGCAGAAGATCGCCCAGTACTTCAACCCCTCCGCCTTCACAGCGGCTGCCGGTGGTACCTATGGAAATGTTGGGCGTAACTTCCTCGTCGGACCAGGGTTTGTAAACTCCGACCTGTCATTCTTCAGGTACTTTCCAATCTACAAGGAGCATCAGTTGCAGTTCCGCGCGGAATTGTTCAACGCCTTCAACCACACCAATCTCGGAAACCCCGATGCGGGGTTGCTTGACAGCAATGTCGGCAGGATTACTTCTACCGCCAATGCGGGCCGCATTGTGCAGGGTGGCTTGAAGTACTCGTTCTAAACCCAACCGGGCTGGCCACGCATGCCTCCTGAGCATATGGCCAGCCCCTCTTTTGAACCATTCTGTATTCCAATTACACTATCCGGGGGATAGATGTTCAACCGCAGATACCGTAGGTCCGTTCTCGTCATTGCAAGCGCCCTTATTCCGATACTGCTTTTGGCAATTGCCGCGGTGTCATCCAAAGCAGATGATCTCAAAACAGCAGGCACCGCAAAGCCGGCCCCCAAACCCCTATACCGTGATCCGGTTCATGATGGAGCTGCCGACCCGTCATTGATCTGGAATCGCGCAGAAAAGAAATGGATGATGTTCTACACCAACCGGCGAGCCGACCTGTCGGGTCTCGATCCGAAGGATGTTGCATGGGTCCACGGGACACGGATTGGCATAGCCGAATCGAAGGATGGGGGCACGACCTGGACGTATGCGGGCACAGCCAAGATCCCCTACGGGAAACCCGATTACACGTTCTGGGCGCCTGACCTGGTTTGGGATCATGGTCAGTATCATATGTTTGTTGTCGTTGTGCCAGGCATCTTCCACGATTGGAATGCGCCGCGCGCAATCATTCACCTCACAAGCAAGGATCTGGCAGTCTGGAAATTTGAGTCAAAGCTCACTCTGTCCTCGAACCGCACAATCGATCCGTACATATTCAAGCTCGCCGATGGTACTTGGCGTCTCTGGTATAAGGATGAAGAGGATCATAGCTTCATCCATTATGTGAACAGCCCGGATCTGTATCAATGGACGGTTGGCGGGGTAGCGATCAATGACCGCCCAAGCGAAGGCCCCATCGTCTTTCGTTGGAAGGGCAGTATCTGGATGATCGTTGACCCGTGGAGCGGTTTGGGCGTCTACAAATCATCCGATGCCTTGCACTGGACACCTCAAAAAGAGAATATCCTCGCAGGGGCTGGAGATCTTCCAACGGATCGTTCGGAAGGCCACCATGCCGATGTCGTCATCAGCAAGGGGCGTGCCTTTCTCTACTACTTCGTACAGCAGGAAGGGCAGGATATGGTTCCCAATAAGCCGGAATCCTCGAAACGATCCGTGCTTCAGGTTGTGGAATTGACGGAGCAAGGCGGGCAGTTGAAGGCCGATAGGAACCGTCCAACCTATGTATTGCTTGAGCCTGTAGGCGATCGATATCGATAATGAACTCTCCCCGTGCGCAAATGCATGTCGAGCCGCTCCGATCAGTATTCGCGCACGGAGAGTTGAATGAAGCTAGAAATCGAATGCTACGCTGGAACCATATGTTCGACACTGAAGCGCCAAAGCCGAGAATGAGGTTGGCCCGCGAAGTCATACAGCAATTGCTCTTGAGAGCAGCCCGATCTTCTCTGTGTGTCTCAATCTTGCTAATTTGCGCAATCATGTCGGCTGGAGCGCAAGCGCCTTTACGCCCCGTTGAATCCCTCTTGACGAGTCCGACCAGGCAATTGAATCGGGCGATCAGCATGGCCGAACACGGGGACACGCAACAGGCGTTGGCTCTCGCCGATACGCTGCTGGAGACACATCCTGATTTTGTGCCGGCACTCAAATTGAAGGGCATGTTGCTGGAAGAGTCAGGGCACAGCGCCGAAGCATCGAGCGTCTACGATAGAACATTGGAGCTAGCCCCAAACGATCCTGGCCTGCTTTTCCAGTCGGCAGTTGTTCATTTCGAGGTTGGCGACAAGGACCAGGCGATCCGCCTGTTTCTCCGCCAGTTGAAAATTCAGCCTAGGGACGGCGACGCGCTCTTTTATCTTGCCCAGGCATATCACCTGAACAATCAGAACGATCTGGCTCTGAACGCAATTCGCGAGAGTGTTAAGGTCGCGCCAGGCAATGCACAAGCATGGCAAAAATACGGAGAACTGACTTGCAACTCCAGAGACAGCGAAGCCGGCCTGAGGTTGCTGCTGAAGGCGTGGCAGCTTGATCCCACACTGGAAAGGATCGACTTCGACATCGGAACTGCGTATTTCAACACGATGGATTTTCCAAAAGCAGTCGAGTATTCCGCGAAGGCGGCCAGCAAACAGCCCAACGATCTGAGGGCGCTGACGTTGCTCGCCTCAGCGGAAGTTAAGTTGTCCCAGTGGCAGGACGCCCAATCAGTATTTCAACGGATTATAGTCATTAAAAGAGACGATGAAGATTCTTTGTTGGGAATTGGGAATTGCGAACTCGAACTGAAGGAATATCAGAACGCAATCGATACACTCCAACACGCATTGCAGGTTGACCCATCCCAGATGCAGGCTCACTACTATCTATCGCGAGCCTATGCTGGGTTAGGCCGGACGGCGGAAGCGCAGCACGAGGCAGAATTGCATAACAAGATGGAACAAATGTCTTTTGTTCTGCCAGAACTCGGCAGCGAAGGTGATAGATCCATCTGGAATCAAGCCAGTAAGTTACTTGCCGAGCAGAATGAAGTCGAGGCGTTAAAGCTGTTTCAAAATGATGCCAAGGGCGCTTCGTCAACGTCCGGTGAATCGTATCTGTTCATCGGCTCTCTCTATCTTTCCATGGGAGATACGAATGATGGCCTGCGCAATCTTCATCGCGCACTGGAAATTGAACCAAAAATTCGCGGAGCTCATACCTACACGGGCATGGCGGCGCTTCAACAGGGCGATCTAGACGCGGCTGAGAAGGAATTTGAAGCCGAACTTGCGAACGACAGGAATTATCTACCCGCTATAGCAGAGTTGGGCGAGGTGCGTTATCGGCAACAGCGGTGGGTGGATGCGGCGGACCTGTTGTTGAAATCCAGAACAACCATTCCCACATTGCTCAATATGCTCTGCGATTCCTACTTCCATCTTGGCAAAATACAGGACGCCACACTTACCGCCGAAGTCCTGGCAGCATATGCGCGGAACGATCCAGAAGCGATGCGCGCGCTTGCCGATTTGCTCAGCCGCAACGGGGAACCAGCTCTAGCACAGCGATTAGCACAGCGATTGCCGAGTAGCCCGACTCCTTGAGTGGCGCCACTCAGTGCCGCCCTTCAGTCACTGTGAGGACTTGGTCTGCCTTTATGTTCGTCAATGTCTGCGTGATGCCGCTTGGCCATGATAGCTCGATCTTATCGATGACGGTGGCATCGCCCAGCCCAAAGTGAACCCGTTTATCGCTGGAAGAGTTATACCCGATGGCGGTTGTCGCTTCATTGTACTGATCGCCACGTGAGGTTGAGAGCTTCACCTTTGTTCCCAGGCCATCGCGATTCGATCTGACACCAACGAGTTTCAGAATGATCCAGTGGTTGTGGTTCTTCGTGCGATTCAGCAGAAGTTCGGGAGGACCATTCAGTACAGTTACCACGATGTCGATTTTCCCGTCGTTGTTGAAGTCGCCAAAGGCTGCTCCCCGATGCGCTGCGGGCATGGAAAACCCCGCGCCAGCCTTTGTGCTCACGTCCTCGAAGGTCAGATTTCCCTTATTGCGGAGCAGAAGATTCGGAAGCGCAAAGGGTCTATGCACAACTGCGTCCGCATTATCGAGAATGTCCGAAGTGGCCGCAAATAGATCTTTGAGTCCATCGTTGTCGAAGTCGAAAGCGCCGGTTCCCCACGCGGTAAAACGGCTGGTCAGAGTCGTTAGCCCAGCTCTGCTGGTAGCATCTTCGAATTGGCCACCGCCCAGGTTGCGATAGAGCGGAAAGGTATCGCCAAACATGGCGGTGTGAAAGATGTCCGGCTTCCCATCGTTGTCCAGATCGCGAAAATCCGCGCCCATCCCAGCCACGGTATTTCCGTTTCCGGTAAATGCCACCCCTGCCTCCAATGCGACATCCGTGAAGGTCCCGTCGCCATTGTTATGGAGGAGAAAATTCTGGAATGTGTCGTTCGAGACAAAGATATCGGTGAAGCCGTCGTTGTCGTAGTCGGCAAAGGCTACACCCATTCCCTTGCCGACGTATTGAGAAATATGGGACTGCATAGAGACGTCTGTAAACGTTCCGTCGCCATTGTTACGGTAAAGGATGTTGTGTGTTCCCTGGAATCCGTTGGGGGAACAGTAGGCCGGCACTCTCTCGATGTTGCACAGAGCCGCAGTATGTATGTCGTAGTCGAGATAATTGACAACAAAAAGATCAAGAAGTCCGTCGTTGTTGTAATCAAACCAGCCTGCTGTTACTGACCAGGGCTTTCCAGCGTTCGGACAAATTCCGCTCACGCCAGCTTTTGCGGTCACGTCT
The DNA here is from genome assembly GCA_036510715.1 of Acidobacteriaceae bacterium. Taxonomy (GTDB): domain Bacteria; phylum Acidobacteriota; class Terriglobia; order Terriglobales; family Acidobacteriaceae; genus Granulicella. The sequence continues at coordinate 5,819 of DATCDL010000026.1, read as the reverse complement.
GTAAAGGTTCCATCGCCGTTATTATGAAATAGCTGATTGTAATTGACGCCCGTGACATATAAATCCACAAAGCCATCATTGTCGTAGTCGCCGGCAGCTGCTCCCATTGAGTAGCCTATGCCCTTCAAGCCTGCGCTCTCGGTGACGTCCGTGAAGGTGCCGTCGCCATTATTGCGGAAGAGACGATTGTAGTACTGTGGGTCGCTCTTTTCGAGCGAAGGGATCGCTGCTCCGTTGGTAAAGAAGATGTCTAACAATCCATCGTTGTTGTAATCGAATAGGGCTACACCACCTATCATGGTCTCAATCGAGTATCGCTGCGGGCTGACACTGTTTCTAAGTGTGAACTTGATCTTCGATGCTTTGATCACATTGTCAAATTCTATCGCCGACGCTGCAGGCATCACTGTATTTGCGGGTGGTGTGCTCACAGGAGTCTGACTGTGCGTCACTGCGGAAGGAGACACGACTTCCTGCGCACTGGACTCCACCCTCGTGCAAATAAGGGCTGTCATGACCAGTAGGCAGCAGATAGAAATCATGGCGGCCTGGACGGCCATGCCGGCAGATGTTTCTGATGTTATGTCAGAGGCTGCTGGGATCATCGAAGGATTCGCGTGCTTGCGTCGCAATTGCATCATTTTCGCATGAACCAGATGTAGCGGAAACTGGTTATCCATTTGACTCAGGTAGCCCCAAGGTGTTGTTTTGATAATTATATGGCGTAAATCTTTGATCGGTATCTGGCGTAAACATCGGGTATGCAGGAGCTCGTGGAGTTGTCGGCAGAAGCGGGTATTCCCTTTCGAACGGCGCAACGATGGGTGGCGCAGTAACGGAAGTGTGGCTTGGTGGCCCTGTGCTTTTGTCAATGAAATCAGAATGCCAGAATCAGCAGGGTTGATCCTTCCTTCTTGAGTCCTTACTCAGCAACTCAGCCACCTGCGTTTGGCAACTTGGTTTGGCCCACTTCGGCAGTTTGTTCTGGCCCACCCCTGGAACGTTAGGGTTGAGAGGGTGTTGTTCCGTTCTGCTGTAGCGTAGCCCGTAGGGCGAAGCGGAAGCAGAACGGAACGGCGACTCCTCCGGGGATCACTCTTTGCGCTTCTTGGCCAGTGTTCTGCGGAAGCGGTAGGACTCCGAACCGGTCTCGATGATGTGGGCCTGATCGGTCAGCCGATCGAGCACGGCCTTGCATAGCCGGGCGTTGGTAAAGACCTGTGGCCACTCGGAGAAGGGTAGATTCGTGGTCACGATGATGGCTGCTTTTTCTGCGCGGTCGGCGATGACCTGGAAGAGCAACTCGGCAGCAACCTCGGCCAGCGGCACATAGCCCAGTTCATCGATGACGATCAGTTCGATCCTCGACCAGCGTGCCAACATGCGGGTGAGGCTCTGTTCGCGTTGCGCCTCGACCAACTGGTTGACCAGGGCAGCGGCGGTGGTGAAGCGAACTCGCTTCCTCTGCCTGCACGCGGCGATGGCCAGGCCGGTTGCGAGATGACTTTTTCCGGTACCGGGTTCGCCGATCAGCAAGACTGGCTCGGCGCGTTCGAGATAGCCGCCTTCGGCCAGGACGCGGATGCGCGAGGCGGGGATGTGTGGCGACTGCTGGAAGTCGAACTCCTCCAGCGTCTTCATGCGCGGCAGATGGGCGTCCTTGAGCCGCAGTTCGATGGTGCGTCGTTCGCGGTCCTCGACTTCAGACTGAAGCAGAGCTTCGAGGTATCGCAGGTGGGAGTGGTTCTGCTGGCTGGCTTCTTCAGCCAGCGATGCGAACTGAGTTCCGATGGAGGCGAGATGCAGCGACTTGCAGTGTTGAGCGATGCTTGCCGTTTCGAGGATCATGCCTGCACCTCGATCATCCCAACGGAGAGCAACTGGCTGTACTCGGCCATGGTCGGCATGGGCCGTTCGTAGGTCGTCAGTGCGCCGATCTCGACCGTCTCTCGAACCCCGTGCTGGAGTTGATCGGTCATGAGCAGATGACGGATGGCAGCCACATCCGTCGAGCCCCACTCGAGAGCTTGTGCGACCGAGGCTTCCAGCTTCGCGTAGCCGAACTCACGGCCCATGCGAATCACCCCCACCATGGCCCGGGTTCCGCCCTGACGTCCATGCCGCAGGGTCATCAACTCCCATAGCCGGTCGTAGCTCGCGGGCCAACGGCCCTGCGCCCGCCACTGCGCCAGCGGCTTCGATCCGCGCAACGCACCCGGCTTGCGTTCGAGCACATCTAGATAGTGTTCGAGATCGAGGATCTTCTGCGAGCGATCATAGCTGCGCTCATGCTGCGCGACACGCAGGCCGTCCTGGCGGAACTCAACCACGCTGGAGAACGCGCGAGCCTCCACCAGCGTGCCCGGCTTCAGCGGCACGGAGTAGAAGTTCGTGCGCACCTTCGCGCATCCCGCTTGGTCGACGCGCGGGAAGCTGACTTCGGCCAACTCAAAGTCTTCAGCGCATAGCGGAAGCAGGTGCTCCTTCTCGGTCAGCAGCAGAGTGCCGACACTCGGTGTGCGGCCCGAGAGCACGCGGCTCTCATCCTGACGGCAGTCCAGAAGCAGCTTCCGGTTCAGCTCCGCCAGATCCCGCGCCTCCGGCACTGGAACCCAGTGGTTGCGCCGGAAGTAGCCCACTTCGCCCTCGACACCGCCCTTCTCGTGTCCTTCTCCGGGAGTGCAGAACTCGGCCTGATACTGCCAGTGCGAACGGAAGGCGATGAAGCGGACCGTCTCTTCCCGCTGATAGCCGCGCATGATCTTCTTCACGGCACTCGAGAGGTTATCGTAGCGAAGCCGACCGAAGACCCCACCAAAATAGTGGAACGCCAACTCGTGAGCTTCCAGAAAGGCCTGCTGGGTGGCCCTAAAATACGCCCGATGATAGGCCGCTCCGCTGGCCATCGAACGCATCGAGAACACCTGCAACTTGATCCGTTCGCCGTCGAGATCGGCATAGGCCTCGTACCAATCCACCTGCGCCTCCACGCCCCAGTCGTAGCTCTGCGGCACAAATGTCTCGCGCCGACCGAAGCCCAGGGCCTGCTTGCGCTGCTCCACATACTTCCGGACTGTCCGCTCCGCTGCCGTACACTCCGGCACCTCGGCATGAATCCGGTCCCAGATCCGCCGCGCCGTGTGGCGCTGCTTGCGCGGAGCCCGGCGGTCCGCTTCCAGAATCGTATCGATGAACTCCACTGCCGGTGCCATCTTCATCTGCGGACGCTCGGTCTTCTTCCGCCGCGCCGGGGTCGCGCTCCCTACCGCCTCCCGCACCATGCGGCGATGTACTCCCAACTTCCGCGCCACACCCTGAATCGTGCCGCTCCCAAACTCATACTCCCGACGTATCTGCTCGAATAGCTCCACCTTGCATCTCCAGTCCAACTCCCGCCTCCAGACCAAGCTCGCGCTCAGTCCAGACTAGGAGTCCGCTCTGTCCAGGGGGTGGGCCAGAACAAACTGCCGAAGTGGGCCACTTCATAATGCCAAAATCAGCTGTCTCTTGGGTGAGGCTAAGTATCGGCAGACGGGTTTCAGCTCTGTACCCGGTTGCCCTAAAAAACCGGAAGTATGTACTTTACGCAAGGGGCGCTAGGCTCGGCATGTTTTGCATGGCTTCCTGCCCGATTCGACGGCCTCGCGGTGTGTGCCAAATTCAATTAGCTTCTCCACTGGGACGTTCTGCATCCATTTGCAATCCGGTCGGTGAAAGTGCAATTTGGTCTTACTGGCGACGAAAGGCCCAAACCCACTTTCCCCAGATGTCTGGGCGTTGCTGATCGAGTCTGCCATAGCCCTAGACCTCCCTTGATACCAGCCAACAGATAGAATTGGTGGATTCTAGAAACGAAAGCCCGGCGCGAGGCCGGGGCTATTCGATGAACGGCTGGATACCTCCCCATCGTAAGCCCTCTTCCCGCGTCGATGCAAGGATGCGTGTGTCAAAGAGCAAGCCATCCAAAAGAAGATTCCGCCCGGCGCTGCGATCTATGCATCCGTTACTCCTCCGTCAGTGCGAAGTGACGGAGCAGAAGGAGGAGATACATCGGCGCAACAATCTCGTCGAGTAAAAATTCCGGTTCTATGTCGGCCAGGATTCTCCCGCTGCGATTCCACGTTCAATGTCGGCCATGGTGGACGTTCTTCTGGGGCGGATGTGGCTCTCGTAAAGCTCTTTCAGGATCGACGGGTCCCCTTGGCCCTCTGCGATTAGATCGGCGACTACCTTTCCGAACAGGCCATTGCATTGGGCGATAAGGTCGCTCATCCACGTCCGCGAGGGCAAGGGCACGCTTGCTTCAACATTGCTCTTTGGTAGGGACATCGCCTTTGGAAAGATGTCTTAATTTGCTTTTGAGGTCCTTCCTTAAGATCTTGACCAATGATTCAAAGCCATCGAGCTTTTCCAATGCCTCTTTCAATTGTTGTCGGTCGCGCTCCTTTGGGTCCTTTGCTGACACCAGATCCGCGTTATCAAGGAGGAACCGAATTGTCGAAATGTCGTTGTTGTTCTCCTCGGTTATGGACTCCGCCAATGCGATCCAAGGCCGATTCCTATCCACTGCTTTCGCCACAGCGGCCGCCAAGCAAACTCGGATTAGAATCTTTGCGGCGGAATCAACACCAACAGCGATCTTTTGCCACTTCCTGGCTTCTGTTCCCTCCTCCTCGCTGTCCTCGTGTGCTATCAGACGATCAAAGTAGCGTGGGAACTGCGGATCGAGATCAAGCGACTGGAGAGTCCGCATGACTGGCTCGAAGTCATTGAATGGACGGAATCCTCCAGGAAGCTGCTGTCGATGTGCCCAGATTTTGAGAATTTCCTCTGCGCAAGCAACCTTCAGTTGCTTCTTGTCGCTCGTGGGAGCATTCTCTGCTTCGGCGATTAGCTCTGCGATGGAGTGCGCCATCCATCGCCCGAGGGTGTCGACGCGATCCGAATTCAACTCCTCGAGCAGCTTCTCGCCTAATTTGATGATGGCGTCAGAGCGTTGTCCAATCTCCTTTGGCGTCGAGGAGGTAGAGTCGGCAGTAGGGAGGGATGTATCCATAATCTTCACCTCGGTTTCGGTCATGCTTGAATCGATTGGTTTCCCGATTGATCTGCACCTTTAGGATAAGGTCCATCTGAAATTCATTGAGCAGTATGGTTAGGAGTGCCCGTGACGTTTGCAGGCGCCGCCCTGAGTTTCTGCCTGAATCCTCATCGTCTATTCCCCAAACTTGCGACCAGATCATCGGCTGTTGATTCGCTCCGCTCAGATGGAACCAGATGCGCTCTTGATCTCCCGGCTTCAAACCTAGCGCGTCGCAAACGAACGGTGCGGGTCTAGGAGCTGGTACGTGAATGCTTCCGGCCCAAGGATCGAATTCGTCAAGTCTGCGGTCAATTGTTGCATTATCGATCCATCCCCTTAACTGGTATGGACCTGCATCGATTTGAAGGTCATCGCCCGCCGGAGGTATGCAGTAGTCAAGAGGGTCAGCGTTCTGCGCAGCTCGGAGCAAAGCTTTGGATCTTTGCGACGATACAAGTGCGCTGCTGATCTGAATTGTTTCTGTGCGGCCGGAGTCTCCTCTGACCCAGCGGCCCCACGCATTGATACGGTTGGAGTCAAGGCCCAGAACCCGATCAAAATCCTTCTTGCAAACGCTCCACCTCCAGTCGTCCGTCTGGAGTGCCCGGCGTTTTTTGTACCAGTTGAGAAGAGATAAAACTGGAACAAGAGGAGCTGCGAATGAGAAGAGGGACGAAGCATACGGCGGAGCAGATCGTGAATCTGCTGCGGCAGGTTGAAGTTGGTGTAGCGAACG
>DATCDL010000025.1:0-2454 GCA_036510715.1 Acidobacteriaceae bacterium | reverse complement strand
GTTCTTCATCGGACGAATATTCACGAGAACGGTAATCCGCGAGCCATCAGGCCGCTCTATGAGCACTTCCGCGTCACGCGTCTCCGCTATTTTGCCGCTCGCCACCTCGGCCATGGGACACAGCTTGTAGGGCATAAAACTGCCGTCTGGACGGAACAACTTGAACGAACTCCAAAACCGCTCATCGGTATCCCCTAACGCTGGCTCACGGCCCCACAATTCCCCGGCGAGGCGGTTGAATTTCTGAATCAGGCCCGAAGTATCAATGGAATAGACGGCCACAGGACTCAGCTCGAACAAGGTGCGATAGCGTTCTTCACTCGTCCGCAGCATACTTGCATCCCGCAGCCGCTGGGAGATGTCTACCAACACGGCCCGACATTCCAGCCCGCTGGGTAGGCATTGGGCTTCGATGTTAACGGTTCGAGAGGGCTGCCCTTGGCTCAATAGCTCAAAATCACCTGATTGTTTGGTCTGGCCCTCAAAGACCTGTTTCAGGAATGAATTGAAAATGGGACGATGTTCGGAGGAAACCAGCAGCCCAAAACGCCGGCCCATCAACTGGGAGCGCTCGATCCCGACCAAGCTCGCTCCCATGAAATTTACCAGTTGAATGGTGCCATCGGCAGTGAGGGTATAATAGCCGACCGGAGCAAAATCATAGAGATCCGTATATTTCTCCCGACCCGCGTCGACCTCGGCCTTGGATTGTTTGAGTTCCTCATTCTGCAATTCCAGCTCGATTTGATGAACCTGTAATTCATGGAGGATTTGTTGCGCGTCGGCTTTAGCTTCGATTCGCGCCCCCCCTGTCGGTTGCTTGCGCAGCCGACGTTCAGCACGGCGGCGCAACTCACCGGTGCCTTTTGAAGTGTCGGAGTGTTTTTTTATGGTTTGGGTTTCCCTGGAGTGCGCACCGCTTTCCGGATCTGTTTATCCTTCGCCTCGCGGAGTTGCTCTCGGGCGTCATGGGCCTCCAACCGCTCCTCGGCTCGATCCAATGCGCGCCCCTGCTCTGCCGAGTGCGTGTTGAGATCGCTGTTCTTCTCGCGCAAACCGGCCTCCACTTTTTTGGCCGCGGTGATGTCCGCGAAAGTCAGGACCACTCCGTCAATTCGGTTATCCATGGTGCGGTAGGGCATGATCCGCACCGTAAACCAACGCCCGTCGCCGGTGGTGATCGATCTTTCGGAGAAGACCAGTGTCCGCAGCACCTCGTGCGCGTCCGTGACCAGCGTGGGATAGATCAGATCGGAAGCCAGGTCTGTGAACGGCCGGCCCACGTCGCTCGGGATGAACTTGATGATCGTCTTCGCCTGAAGGGTGAACCGCCGCAAACGAAGGTCATTGTCCAGAAACACCGTGGCGATATCCGTGCTGTTGAGCAGATTCTTCATGTCGCTGTTCGCCCCGGAAAGCTCGTCCAGCTTGGTTTGCAACTCGGTGTTGACCGTCTGGAGCTCCTCGTTCAACGACTGCATTTCCTCCTTCGAGGTCGTGAGTTCCTCGTTGGTGGACTGTAATTCCTCATTGGTGGACTGCAGCTCCTCGTTCATGGACTTGAGTTCTTCCTGCGAGCTTTGCATCTCCTCGCGGCCCGCCTGCACATCCTCGCGGGCGCGTAGCAGTTGTCGCTCTAGTTCCCTCTGCGGAGCCCGGCCAGTTCGAGTTGTTTTCGACCGGCCTCTAACGCTAGTTTCGGCTGGGATGACCGTTTCAGAAAACACGATCAGGGCCATCCCGCGCAGCTCTTTGGGTTCATCGAGTGCCTGGACCATGAGATCCACGGACCGTGCGGCCGCGCCGACCCCGACCTTGATGTCCCGGACGGTGACCGTGTCCTTTTTCTGGTGCGCTCTTTGAAGGGCGTTGGCCAGATCGTAGCGGAGCCCTTCGCGGGCCATGGCTACGACGTTCAAGTTGGCTTTGCCGGCCGGCGGTTCCAGATATTGCCCGGTCCGGCCGCTGAAGAAAACGATGTCGCCCTGTGCGTCGACGAGAACCGCCGGCGGGGCAATTCGCTCATAGACCAACTTTTCCGCCAGGGTCTGGAGGCTGGGGCCGGGACGACGCGCTGGCGGCGGCACGTCTAGCCGGTTCACCGCACCCGGGACAAATACGGCTGGAAAATCGAGATGCTGGGTCACAACAGTGGATTCGTTTCGTTTAAAAATCCGTTCCTTGAGCGCCAGCGGCACGAACAAATTGGCGAAGCCTCCGATACTTTCCGCGCTGCCGAGAAACAGCACGCCGCCGGGATTCAGGCTGTAGTGAAAAAGCGGGAAAAGTTTTTTTTGCAATTCCGGGGTCAGATAAATCAACAGGTTCCGACAGCACAGAATATCCAATTTGGTGAACGGCGGATCCATGATCAGGTTCTGCGGCGCAAAGATCACCATGCCCCGGATCTGCTTGTTCACGCGGTAGCCGTTCTCTTCCTTGACGAAAAACCGG
>DATCDL010000024.1:0-5391 GCA_036510715.1 Acidobacteriaceae bacterium | reverse complement strand
GGCCATGGGGCAGGTGCCCTCAGAGAGTGGAGGGGTGGGTACATAAGCGTGCGCGGGCCGCACGACCCTCCAATCGTTGATGTAGTCCGCATGCTGAAGCTCGACGTCGAAATTTCGCTCCCAACCTTGATCGACGGAAGTCTCGGGGATACCAGCGGAGCGGAGCTCGGCACCCATGGTGAGGCGTGCGCGATAGAGCGCGAACATATTGTGCGTAACGGCGATGCCGTAGACCGCCATGACTGCTACCAGGAGAATGACAGCGCTCGGCAATTGCGGATGGATCCGATCCTGGTAGTAGCGGACTAGGCAAAGCAGAGCGACCACCATTAGTTCCAGCATGTAGCGATCAACGAGACCGTCGGTGGCGGCTCGAGGGATGAGAAGCAGGATGTAGGTGACGGTGAAGGGCGCGAGGAGGAAGGCGAGTTGCTTGCGGGAGATCGGCGAGGAGTCTGCTGGAGGTGGCGTCCGGCGGGTACGAAGCCATGCGGCGATCAAGCCAATGAGGCCGCCAATAGAGAGGATTGTCAACAGGATCTGGGCAGGGGGGTGGAGGAAGATCGGTGGATCACCCTTCATGTTGAGGGCGTCGAATAGTCCGTAGACGTTGAGCCAATTACGCTGGGTTGGTTCGAGGAGGAAGTCTGGGTGCGAGTGCCGCCAATGGATCGCAAGCAGGATATAGCCCGCGGAAAATGCGGAGATGATGGCGATGACGCGAGGGCGGCTCTTGCGAATCTGAGGGATGAACATGGCCGCGATGGGAAGCAGAAGGAAGGGGACGTCCAGGAAGGTATGGATGAACTCGCTGAGAGTGTGGGCGATGGGCAAGGTGTGGACGAGCAGGTGCTCGGGCTGGATGTAGGGTTGCTGGGAGAACCAGTACATGCAGGAGAAGAGGAAGGCGGCGCCTGCAAGCGTGGCTGCGGCGCCTGCGATGAAAACTCGGCGATGGGCTCGCAGCAGCCATAGAGTGGACGGGACGATGACGAGGATACCGAGCCACGCAATCTGGCGGGAAGTTCCGCAGATGGCGTTGGTGGCAACCGCGAAGCATAGCCAGCCGATCATGGCGCGTGATGACGATGCCTGCAGCGCGCGCAGACAGCCGTAGAGGCAGAGGACGATGGCGAAGAGACCGTCAATGTCGGTCATGAACGTGACGGAGAGCATGAGATAGAGCGGGGAGAGAACCAGGGCGAGCGTGCCGATGGTTGCGTTGCGCTCGGTGATGCTGGTGCGAACCAGGGTGCGCTGCAGGACAAAGGCCAGGGCCATGGCCACCAGCAGGGTGCTCATGCGAACGGCGGTGTAGGAGAAGCCAAAGAGTTTGATGAGAGCTGCGCCAAGAAAGAGCTGCCAACCAAGAATAGGGGTCGCCCAGCCGTTGTAGATGAGGTGGCCGGTGGTGGCGAGTGTTCGGGTCATGACGATGTAGGGGCCGTCGTCGCAGATACCCATCGCGGCATAGGGGTGGCTTATGAGTTCGCAGATGAGCACGGCCAGGGAGCAGAAGAGAGCCGGAATGCGGAACCTGCGAATGAGTTGAATGAGGCACCTCGACAAGACCGAAAGTCAGTGTATTTCAGAGAATGAAATTTGTGTCGCTCTCAGGATAGCAACCCGCATGGAGGGCTCTACTTCGATGAGGCCGTGTAGCGGACGACGTAGAGGATGCCGGGGGAAGCGGCGAGCCATCGCGAGTAGGCTATCGGTGCAAACGGTGCTGGCCCGTAGCAGGCATCGGGGTCGAAGGAGACGCCGTAGAGAGGGCGAACGTGGGGTGTTTGGTCGGAGCTGTGCATGGGGCAGGTTCCGGGGTCGAGCGGAGGCGCGGGAACGTAGGTGTTTGCCGGGACCACGATACTGGACTCGTTGATGTGGTCAGAGTGTTGGAGTTCGACTCCGAGGTTGTACTCCCAGCCGTTGTCGACGGAGGTGTCTGGGATGCCGGCGGAGCGGAGTTCGGCGGCAACGGTAACTCGCGCGCGATACAGCGAGAACATATTGTGCGTAGCGGCGACGCCGTAGGTCGCCATGATTCCAACCAGCAGCAGACCTGCGAGTGGCAGGCTTGGGTGGATTCGATCCTGGTAGTAGCGGACGAGGCAGAGCACGGCGACGACGAGCAGGCCCAGCGCATAGCGATCGTAGATGACGGAAGATGCGGCTCGGGGAATGAGAAGAAGCGTGTAAGCGATGGTGAAGGGCGCGAGGAGCATGCCGAGCTGATTCCACGAGATCCGCGAAGGGGAGTCTGAGGCGGAGGGTGATGGTTGGGTGCTGAACCATGAGGCGATCAGACCGATCAGGCCTCCGAGCGAGAGGATGGTCAGCAATACCCGAACACCTGAGCCGAGGAAGATGGGCGGCGTTCCTTGCAGGTCGATCCCTTCAAAGATCCCGTGAACATTGACCCAATCGCGCATGGTCGGCTCCAGCAAGACGCCCGGATGGAGATGCCTCCAGTGAATTGCCAGCAGGACATAGCCCAGAGAGAATGCCGCGAGAATCGCGATGACGCGAGGTCGGCTCTTGAAAATCCGCGGGATAAATAAAGCCGCGATGGGCAGCAGCAAGAAAGGGAAATCGAGGAAGAAATAGGCGATCGAGCCAAGCGTGTGGGCCAGTGGGAAAGAGTCGACGAGTAGATGTTCAGGGATGGTGTAGGGCTGCTTCGAAAACCAGTGAATACAGGCGAAGACGAAGCCCGCGCCAGCCAGGTTGGCAGCAACTCCGGCGAGGAAGACACGCCGCCGGGCTCGCAACAACCAAAGAGTGGAGGGGACCATGACGAGGACCCCGAGCCAGCCGAGTTGGCGAGAGGTTCCGCAGATGGCGTTGCCAGCAACGGCGAAGCATATCCAGCCAATCGTGGCGCGTGATGACGATGCCTGCAGGGCGCGCAAACAGCCATAGAGACAGAGGACGATGGCGAAGAGACCGTAGATGTCCGTCATGTAGGTGACCGACATCATGAGGTAGAGCGGAGAGAGGACCAGGGCCAGCGTGCCGATGGTCGCATTGCGCTCGTTGATGTTGGCTCGAACCAGGGTTCGTTGCAGGGTGAACGCCATGACCATGGCGACGAGCAGGGTGCTCATGCGGACGGTGGTGAGGGAGAAGCCGAAGAGCTTGATGAAAGCTGCTCCGAGATAGAGTTGCCAGCCAAGAATGGGTGCTGCCCATCCGTTGTAAACGATGTGGCCTGTGGCTGCGAGAGCCTGCGCTGAAACAACGTAGGGCCAGTCATCGGCGACCCCCATATTGACGTAGGGACGACTGATGAGCTCACACGCGAGCACGGCCAGGGCGCATACTAGAGCCAGAATACGGAACCTGCGGATGAGTTGTATGAGGCACCCCGACAAGATCGCTTTTCGTTAGCGATGGAATAGGTTGCGCAACTAGCTTGTTGCGTACTTTTGCTATGTGCAAGTTTATATGACCTCTGGACGCTTACGAAGATCGCGTGGGTCGCGCGATACAATCCGAGGAAATCGGAGATGGGACAAAGGCCTCAAAAATATCTATGAACAAGGCAGGGACCAAGGCATTCAAGCACCAGCGCATGTATGGACTCTGCATGGTTTTGTTCGGGTGCCTGTTCTTTGCGTTTCGCGGGTACCACGACCAGACGATGACGCTGGAGTCGTTCGACTTCAAGCCTGTATATAGCAGCGCGCGGTGCCTGCTTGATGGCTGCGATCCTTACGATTCGGTTCAGATCGAACATGTTTATCTGCAGCACGGAGGGGACCCAACGGACCTTCGGCCGTTTCGGCCTTACAACGCAAACTATCCGCCGTCGGCGCTGTTTTTGGTGATGCCGCTGACGTTGCTGCCGTTTGGTCCGGCGCATGTGGTATGGCTGGGGATCGGCATCTTGTTTTTCTGCGTTGCGGCGTTTTGTATTGCGGACCTATGCGTTGGACGGAGTGCGCTGGTTGTCCATGGTGTGCTGGCGTTGTTTGTGGTCACCAGCACGATGTTGATCATGCTGGGACAGCCGGCGATCATGGCGATCAGCCTGGCGGTTATTGGCGCGTGGTGTTTTCTGCGAGCGCGGTTTGCGTGGCTGGGAGTGTTGGCGTTTGCGGTGAGCCTTACGTTTAAGCCGCATGTGGGGGCGCTGATCTGGTTGTTTTTCCTGCTGGCTTCGCGCGGTGGAACGGCACCGGCGGCTGGTGAGACGGGGGTTGAACCTGTTGCGCTGTTTCGACGGCGGGCACTGCAGACGCTGGTCGTGACACTGGTGTTGATGACTCCGGGGATTTGGCTGGCGTTTCATCATCCGGCCTCTGCGCACTGGCCGGAGGAACTGCGCACGAACCTGGTGGGAATTGCGGCGCACGGGAACGCGAGCGATCCGGGGCCGAGCAATAGTGAGGCGCAGAGCGTTACCGATCTGCAGGCGGTCTTCAGCCTGATGCGCGATACGCCGAGCTTCTTCAATCGAGCGGCCTATGCAGTGTTTGTTCCACTGTTTCTGGCGTGGCTTTACCTAGTGATGCGGCGGTTGAAGAGTCCGTATCGACGGATTTTTGGCGAGGAGGGGCCCACGGTTCTCGTGGCTCGCAATCTGCTGGCGTTGGCGGCCGGGGCAGCCTTGAGTTTCCTGCCGATTTATCACCGGCAATATGACACTCGGCTGCTGCTGTTCATGTTTCCTGCTGTTGCTCTTTTGGCGTCTGCAAAGGGGTGGCGGGGCTATGTGGCTGTGGCGCTGAGCGTGGTGGCGACGGTGACGATGTCGCACCAGTTTGTTCATTTTGGGCCATGGATGGGGCATCGTGTTGGCCACTGGCCGCCGGTCGTGTGGCTCGTGTTATTTCGTCCGATGCCGCTGATGATGCTGGTGCTGAGCTGCTTTTTTCTGTACTGCATGGTGCGATTGGCTAGGGAAGAACGTCAGGCTTAGAGCGGTTCGCTGGGTTTCGCGAGTTTGTTGGAGGCGAGGTCGCAGGCGCGCCAGAGATACCAGCTGGCGACGGAGCGCCAGGGGGCCCACTTCTTTGCTCGACGCTCCATGTCGGCGGACTTGGCGAGGAGATCGGGCGTGACCTTGACTCCTGGCTTTAGGCCCTGGAAGGTGAGGGCGAAGCCTTTGCGGACGCCGTAGTCGCTGGTGGGGAAAACGTCAGCGCGGCCGAGACGGAAGATGAGCATCATCTCGACCGTCCATTTGCCGATGCCGCGAACCTGGGTGAGGTGCTCGATGATGGCGTCGTCGTGCATGCGGCGGATCTTGGCGAGGGTCGGGACCGTGCCGTCGAGGGTCTTGGCGGCGAGGTCGCGGAGGGCGAGGGTCTTGTTGGCGGAGAGGCCGGCGGCTCGGAGTTGAGGTGTGGGGACTTCGAGGATCTGCTCCGGGGTGGGGTGGATGGG
>DATCDL010000023.1:0-4453 GCA_036510715.1 Acidobacteriaceae bacterium | reverse complement strand
GAAACCACGATCAGAGCGCGGCACCTCCAATCCGAGCGAGCACCTCCCCGGCGCCAAACGGCCCGGCGAGGTCAAGATCGGGAAGGTCATCCTCGGCCGCAACTCCAGCCGCAAGGGCTCCTTCCGCGAAGCTCCCGTCTGGGTTCCCGGAGACCCCGAAGCCGTGCGCCCCGTCGTCCCGGGCGAGACCTATCCACTCTTCGCCGCCGCCATCGTGCTCGGCGTCATCGCGCTCTTCGTCTGCTACCGCCGCGGCTATCTTCTGCTCTACGGCGACGCCGTGGCGCACCTCGCCATCGCCCGCCGCATCCTCGACGCCAAGTGGCCTGGCCTCGCTCAACTCGGCGGAGTCTGGCTCCCACTCCCGCACATCCTGATGCTGCCGTTCATCATGAACATGCGGATGTGGCAGACCGGCATCGCCGCCGCTCCCATGTCGATCATCAGCTTTGCGGCCAGCGTCGCCGGCATCTGGAGACTCTCCCGCCGACTGATGCGTCTGCGCTGGGCACTCGTCGCGACCACCTTCTACGCGCTCAACGCGAACCTGCTTTTTCTGGCCACCACCGCGATGACGGAGACAGTCTTTCTGGCGCTCCTCATCTGGTCCGTCGTGGCCACCATGGAGGGCATCTCCGCTCTCCGCTCCAACGACGCCCTCACCGCCCGGGCGCGCATGATGCTCACCGGCCTGCTCATCCTCGGACAGGTCTTCACCCGCTACGACGGCTGGATTGTCGGAGCCATCCTCTGGGCCTGTTTTGCCTGGGCCGTCTGGACGTCCGACGCAAAACTTCGCCGCCGCATGCGCCCGTGGTTCATCGTCTTCACGATCCTGTGCGTCGCCGGCCCGCTGCTCTGGTTCTGGTACAACGCCCACTTTGAAGGCGACTGGCTGGACTTCATGCGAGGCCCCTACTCCGCCAAGCAGATTGAGCGTCGCACCGCGCCCCCGGGGCAGCACTATCGCGGCTGGCACAACATGGGCTGGGCCGCACTCTTCTATACCCGCACCGCGCAGATCGATGCCGCCGCATGGGAGACCGGCTTCGCCCTCATGCTCGCGGCGCTCTACGGCGTGTGGCTCTCCTTCAAACGGCGCGCGACAACCGTCGTCCACCAGCGCGCCGAATCTTTCGCTCTGCTGCTCTGGATTCCGCTCCCGTTCTACATCTACGCCGTCGCCTACAGCTCTGTCCCCATCTTCATCCCGCAACTCTGGCCGCACGCGTACTACAACGCGCGCTACGGCATGGAACTGCTGCCAGCGCTCGCCATCTATCCAGCACTCTCCGCTGAGCACCTCGAGAGATGGTTCCAGGCCCGCACCTCAAACTGGGCACGCATCGCCGCTCGCCTCTGGCAACCCGCGGCGATGATCCTCTGCGTGGCCAACTGCATTGCCATGATGTACTTCATCCCGCTCGTACTCAAAGAGGGAATCGTCAACGCGACCACCCGCGTCTCGCTCGAACATTCCATCGCCATCGCACTCGAAGAGATGCCGCTGAATGTTCCCGTCATGATGTCCATCACCAACCACGTCGGAGCCGTCCAGACTGCGGGGCGCACGCTCAAGAGCATCGTCTCCGAGAACGACGACCAGTCCTGGCAGATCGCACTCAAGGACCCGGCGCACTCCGCCGCTTACGTCATCGCCATAGGCGATGACGCTGTAGGCAAAGCAGTTGCCGCACACCCCGAAGGCCTCACCGAAACCGAGGTCATCTGCACCACCGGCCAGCCCTGCGCCAAAATCTATCAATCGGACCTCTGGACTCCTCCCTCCGTCAAATAGCCAGAGCCGAATCCGCTCCGTACCCACGCGGGTTCCATCCTCTCCAAGTCACCGATTCTCCTCGCTCCGGAGTAGTATCCTGACTCGATGGTCGACCCCAGCAGCATCCATTTTTCGTCGCTTGAGCAGATGGTCTTCTCCGGGTCTTCGATCGAGCGACTTCTGACGGCCTGCGCTCTCGGCGGAGCGATCGGCCTCGAACGCGAGTGGCGACACAAGGACTCCGGCCTGCGCACCAACATGCTCATCTGCATGGGTGCGGCACTGTTCACCATCATGAGCGAAGTCCTTGCCGGCTCTTCAACCCCCAACAAAGGTCAGGTTGCCGCCAACATCGTGCAGGGCGTAGGCTTCCTCGGCGCCGGCCTGATCCTGCACACCAAGAATCGCGTGCTCGGCCTCACCAGCGCCGCCACCGTCTTCGTCGTCGCGGCTATCGGAATGACCTGCGGTGCAGGTCTGTACATCGTCGCCGCGCTCGCTACGCTGCTGGTCCTCGTCGCCCTGCAGCTCATCGGTGCGTTCGAGAACCGCCTCGGCTGGAAGCGGTATCCCATGATTTACGAAGTTCGCGCCAAGGTAAGCGAAGCGCTGCCCAGTGACATCGCTGATCCCGAGCGCGCCGAGGCCCTCGCGCGCAACATCACCAGCGCCCGCTACCGCATGCAGTTTGCCATTCTCACAGTGCTCGATGCAGCCGGTCAGCGGCTCGCCGAACAGGGTCACGACAGCATCGCCGGCATCGAGCGCGTCTCCTTCACCATCAGCGCCACCGCTAAAATACATGCTCGCCTGCTGAACCAACTGCGCGCCAGCGACGCAAATGATCAAGTCATCACGTTTCGTGATATGGAGGAAGAGTGAGCCGCATACCTTTTGTGAAAGCGCACGCTTGCGGCAACGATTTTCTGATCATCGAAGAGAGCCTCGCCCACAACAAACACTCAGCAATGGCGCGCAAACTCTGCAGCCGCAACACCGGCATCGGTGCCGACGGCATCGAGTTCCTGGATCGTCGCGAGAACGGAACCCTCTTCCTGCGCCTCTTCAACGCCGACGGCTCTGAAGCGGAGCTGAGCGGCAACGGCACCCGCTGCGTCGCCGCCTGGCTCGCTGCCTCCGAGGACCTGCAGCAAGTCTCGCTCCGCACCCACGGCGGCGTCCGCGCCTGCCGCCTCCTCCGCCGCGACGACGTCGACTACTGGATTGAATCCGGCATGGGCACACCTCGCGTCATGCTACGCACGATCGAAATCTCCGGCGTCCACAGCCCCATTCCCGGAGCCATGGTCAACGTCGGCAACCCCCACTACGTTCTCTTTCCCGCCCACGACGACTTCAGCAGCCACGGCCTCAGCTGGCAGGAACTCGGCGCCATCATCGCCATCGACCCGCTCTTTCCCTTCGGCACCAACGTCGAATTCGTCCGCGTCCTCAGCCCCACCGAAATCGCCTTCCGCATCTTCGAGCGAGGCTGCGGCCCCACGACCTCCAGCGGCACCGGAACCTGCGCTTCGTCAGCCGCTGCCATGGTCCTCCGCAACACCTCCCGCGAGCTCTCCGCCATCGCCCAGGGAGGAACCCAGCAGGTCGTCTGGCCCACCAACGACAGCGAAATGTTCCTCACCGGCCCCGCCGAAATCATCTGCACCGGCGAGGTCGACTTTGGCTAAGCGACCCAGTTCCACCCCGCCTCCCACGGCACCGCGCCCAAAGCTGAAACAGGGAAGCCGCGTCGCCATCGTCTCCCCGGCCTCCGCCGCAAAGCCCGAGTTGGTCGAGCGAGGCCGCGCCGCACTCGAAGCCTACGGTTACGCTCCCATCGTCATGCCCCACGCGCTCGATCGCGGCCCCCTCTACTACGCAGGCACCGCCGCCCACCGCGTCGCCGACATCAACGCCGCCTTCGCCGATCCCACCATCGACGGCATCCTCTGCACCCGCGGCGGCTGGGGTTCCGCCGAACTCCTCCCGCTGCTCGACGCCGAGCTCATCCGCGCCAACCCCAAAGTCTTCGTCGGCTACAGCGACCACACCTCGCTCCACGCCTGGCTCTGGAACGAGTGTCGCCTCCCCACCTTCTACGCCCCGATGGTCGCCGCCGACTGGTCCAATCCCGAAGGCGTCGACGACCGCACCTGGCGCTCCGCCCTCCACTCCGAAGCCCCCTGGAGCGTCGGCCCTGACGACGGCCTGCGCGTGCTTCAGGAAGGTCACGCCGAGGGCCGGCTGCTCGGCGGTTGCCTCTCCATCCTCACCGAATCCCTCGGCACGCCCTTCGCCCTCCGCATCTCCGAATCCACAGCCGAGCCCACCATCCTCTTCCTCGAAGACATCAACACCAAGCCCTACCAGTGGGACCGCATGCTCCAGCATCTGCTCTACGCCGGCCTCCTTCGCAACGTCCGCGGCATCGTCTTCGGAGACATGGGGGCCAACATCCAGCCGTCCGAACTCCCTCTCCTCGAAGGCGCCTGCCTCCACGCCCTCGCCGACTTCAACGGCCCCATCGTCCTCGGCCTGCAGTCCGGCCACGTTGACCGCCGCAACCGCTCCATCCCCCTCGGCACATGGGTCACAATGGATCAGGCAACACTCAGCGAGCAAACGAAGTGAGCATGCATCCAGCCGGAATGACACAACCGAAGCACCTCC
>DATCDL010000022.1:0-7774 GCA_036510715.1 Acidobacteriaceae bacterium | reverse complement strand
GGCGCTGACGGCAATCGGACCTCCGCCCTGGCATTCACTTTCCAAGTGGCCTGTGTATCATAAGTGGGAGAGAATTTACCAAGCCAAGTTGGTGACTGCTCCCCCAATCCTCGCGAGGATCAGTCCCGAATACGCCTCGCCTCAAGAGCGGGTTCAGTACGCCGCAGCAGATGATTTCTCCTTCATGCGTTTCTGGGGACCGACACTATCCGGACCGCTCATGAATATCAATCTTCCAGCAGTCGGAACCACCTTCGCGATCCCAATTTTCATCATCCAAGGCCAGGAAGACCTGACCGCCCCTCCAGAATTGGCCAAGGCCTATTTCGACAGCATTAAGGCCCCGCGCAAGCAGTTCTATCTGGTTCCGGGTTCGGGTCATGAAGACTCTGCGACCTCACTGGCTTTGACCCTGAAGGTGCTTATCGAACAGGTGCGGCCGCTCGCTCTAACGCGACGTGCAGGTTCATAATCCAACGAGCGAGCTGTTGGCAACTCGGAAGTAGCCGCACCGATGAGCTTCGTCCGAGCAAAGAGTTTCGTGACAGGCCCCTTTCGCGCCCCTTCGGGATGTATGTCCCGATTGACCGGGCAAAAGGAGGAACATCATGCAAACTCAACAGACCATCTCCCTCTTGGGCACCGTCAGCAACGCAGCCACCAGCCGCACTTCCAAGAATTGCCACAAGTACACCGCCTTCGGAGTCGCAATCATCTCCAACCGCAACCGTCCAGCCTTCCACTACAATGTCGTTGCCTTCGGCAGGCAGAGCCACTTCGCTAAGCCTCTCCAGGCCGGCACTCGTATCAAGCTAGTCGTCCAGGCACAATCTCAGCCAGACAACATCGCCACACTCCCACTCCTCACCGCAACCTTTGTGCGACCGGTTCGTCCGGTTGCCGTCGCACCCCAATTAGGGGTGCAATATTAGGGGTGCAATGCGAGGCGCAAGCAGGCCAAGATCATTCAACGATGGAATGATAGTGACACTCCGAGCCGCTTACGCAGAATCCGGGACCGGGGCCAGTGGAGGCGATAGTACTCATCTCCGATCAATGCGAGGGGCGTTCCTGCATAATCGTCATTATGGCTGACACTTGGTTTACGTCCGACTTTCACCTTGGACACTTCAACATCATTCGATATTGCAATCGCCCGTTCGCGGATACGCGAGAGATGGATGAGGTGATTGTGGATCGACTGAACGCCAGCGTGAAGCCCAACGACACGCTTTGTTTCCTCGGAGATTTTTGTCTCGGCAAGCACGACAACGTGGCGGCATACCGCAACCGGCTGGCTTGCCAGGCCATCCATTTCATAGACGGCAATCACAACAAGACGACGCGGCGTCTTCATTGGCAGAGTCTAATCTGTATTCGCGGCCGGAAACCGGGGCGTGCCTCAGGTTGCGGGTCTCAGGCTCGAGGGGGTATCGACATACGCCCCCAGGGGAACTTTTGGCCGCTCCGTCGCGTACACTGAATTGTAGAAAAAAAACAGGGATTTCATCCGCTCATGAAGAAAATCATTCTCATCTCTCTAGCTGTGCTTGTAGCCGCAGGGCTCGTTACTTTCATGGTCCTCAAGCAGCAGTCCGGCTATACCAAGGTCTATGCGGCTTCCCTCACCCGGGAGGATCTTTCCACCATTGTCAGCGGCACCGGACAGATCAAGCCCACGAATTACGTAAACGTCGGCGCAACTGCCATGGGCAGGGTTACGCACCTCTACGTGAAGGAAGGCGACAAGGTAAAAAAGGGCGAGGTCGTCGCCACCATCGAAAATGTGCAACAGGAAGCGACCGTGAACGGCCAGGAGGCCGCCATCTCCGCTGCGGGGACCGACATCATGTCCTACATTGCCGCGGAAAAGACGGCCCAGGCAAACGTGGAGCACGCACAGGCCGACCTCGAACAGAAGAAGCTCGATTGGGATCGTGCCCAGGCGCTTTACAAGGACGGCATCCTGGCCAAGCAGGACTTCGATGCCAAAAAAGCTGCCTACGATCTCGATGTCGCCAACGTGGCCCAGGCCGTCGCCCAACTTAACCAGGCCAAGGCCAACACCGACTCCGCGCGCGGTCACATGAAGACCCAGGTGGCGACCCTGCAAGCAAACAAGGACATGCTCAACCGCACCATATCGGTCGCGCCCTTTGATGGAGTCGTGACCAACGAGCCGATCCGCGAAGGCGAAACCGTCGTTGAGGGAATCCAGGACAGCGAGGGCTCCACATTGATGACGATCGCCGACATGAGCGTCGTCACCGCCGAGGTCAAGGTCGATGAGACCGACATCGTCAATGTCCAGCTCGGCCAGCCTGCCGAAGTCACGGTCGACGCTTTGCCCAATAAGGTCTTCAAAGGGCACGTCACTCTTGTCGGAGATCAGGCTCTGTTGCGCTCCACCGGCGTCGCTACTTCGCAGTCCACCTCCGGCACCGAGGAGGCTAAAGACTTCAAGGTCGTGGTCACGCTCGACAACCCCTCCGATGAGCTTCGTCCCGGCCTCTCCTGCACCGCCAAAATCACCACGGCGCACAAGAACAATGTGCTCGGCCTGCCAATCCAGGCGCTCACCATGCACGATCCGGCCACTGACAATGCCAAGCCCGGCGACGTTCAGGCGTCATCAACCAACGCGAAGACCAATCCTGTGCAGGGAGTCTTCGTCGTCCAGAAGGATGCGCACGGCAAGCTCCGCGCCACCTTCGTTCCCGTGACGACGGGCATCACCGGGTCCACCGACATCGAAGTGCTCTCCGGCTTAAACAACGGCGAAGAGATTGTCACCGGCCCTTACAAAACTCTGCGCGACCTCAAGCCAGGCGCGTTGATCAAACGCGACAAGTCCGCGCCGATAGTCACCACCAGCAGCTCCAGTTGATCAGTTTTGATTTGTCGTCACGCGGCTTTTGAATTTCGAATGAGGATGAATTTCAGATGGCTTTGAACAGCATCGGCATCGAGGAACTTCCGCAAACGGCGGTCGTCAACGCCAACGACGTCATCGTCGTTGAGGACCTTTGGCGCACCTACGACATGGGCTCGGAGCAGCAGGTCCAGGCCCTGCGCGGTGTCTCGCTGCGCATTCGCCGCAATGAGTATGTGGCCATCATGGGCCCATCCGGATCGGGCAAGTCCACGCTGATGAATCTGATCGGCTGCCTCGATACGCCCTCCAAAGGCAAATACTGGCTCAACAACCAGCTCGTCAGCGATCTCGACGACGACCAGCTCGCGCGCATTCGGAACAAAGAGATCGGATTCGTCTTCCAGACCTTCAATCTCCTCGCCCGCGCCTCTTCTCTGCACAACGTGGAGCTGCCCCTCATCTACAACGGCACCCCCGCCGCCGAGCGCATCGCGCGCGCCAAGCGGACCCTTGCCGACGTGGGCCTGGAATCGCGCATGATGCACAAGCCAAATGAATTATCTGGCGGTCAGCGCCAGCGCGTCGCCATCGCCCGCGCCCTTGTCAACAATCCGTCCATCATCCTCGCTGACGAACCCACCGGCAACCTCGACTCCAAAACCGGCACCGAGATCATGGCCCTCTTCGATCAGCTCCACGCAAAAGGCAACACCATCGTCCTCGTCACCCACGAAGCCGATATCGCCCAGTTCGCTCACCGCGTCGTCCACATCCGCGACGGCCAGATCTTCTCCGATGAGCCTTCCGCGCGCGCCCGCTAACCTCCAGGAAGAGCCCGTTAGGATTTACGCGACGCCCCGAAGATTTTCGGCCGCTCCAGTTCCACTTTGGCTGCATTTTTCCACAGCGTTCCCTTCCAATCTCTCACTACTTTCATCAAATCGTCTTGACTTTGCGTCGAAACAGGTACAAGATTCCCACAGAATGTGAGGGAAGAGACGCGGGCGGCCAGATCGTTAATCAGATCTAAGGTCGATCGCTGAACGAATGCAAGGGCCAGGTTCTGGCGCCTCCTTCTTCTCCCTTCCTGATTGGCGATTTTGTGTGCGGTCGTGCCTTGCACCCTGGTCGCATATTGTCCTTCGTGCAAGGCCCGTCGCGCACTAAATTCAACCGCCTCGCGAATTGCTAGCAACCTGTATCTTTGTTCGCGAATCTAATTCTTGTTAGCGTGCCCGGGTTTCTGTTCGCTGATCTTTGTCGGCCAACCTGCTTCGCGAATCTCGTTCGTCGCAGGTTTCTATCGGCGCCAGGTTTCTATCGGCGCTCTGACAAGTCGACAAACACTTACTGATCCTGCGCAGGATTTGGGGAACTTCTCCTTTCGGTCGGCTATTTGCCTGTTGACGCTGCACGATGGGTATTCCTTCGGAATCTCCAGTATCGGGATTCTAGTGTGGGGTTTCCCTTAAAAACAGCTGCGAGCCCGGTATTGGGCCGCGGAGGAAATCAATGGTTGTCACTTCAAAATGCATCGGGCACCGGGTGACCGGACTTTACGTTGGCGCCACCAATGTGCGCCGCTACTTCTCCAAACGTGGGACGCAGATCGAGCTCAAGCTCGACCATCTTCTGATCGAGTGCGGACTTTCTCCGAATTTCTGGCGCGATGACCCAGAGATTTACGATCCCAGGTTGTGCCTCTGGCTCGAATCGAAGCAGCGGAACCATAATGGCCATGAGCAGTTCGCCATGGCGCTTATCCCCTCGGGGAAAAACTCGTTCATCCTCGACCCCGCCAGTAAAGAACCTGCCGACCCGATCTTCGACGAGATGTCAGCCGAGCATGAAGAAATGCTAAGTCTCGACTAATCGTGTGGGAGTTGCAGCCATCCCGGCCTCACGCCCGCAGCCTCCGCACACCCACGCAGTATCATCCTGAGCGCAGCGCTTTTCAGCGGAGCGCACCAGCCGAGGTCAAACCATGGAACTCTTCGTCAGCAAACCCAGAATCCAAACTCTGATAGCGCAAATGGTACTGCGCAAATTCCACTGCGAATCCCTGGCGACTGAGTTCGAGGCCGAATGCCTGACGATTAATCACAAGCCTGGGCTCGCCCATCGTTGGGACGACATGCTGAAGGAAAGCCAGGTTTTGCAGCTCATGTTGGACCTGCTTGAGAGGCGGGAAAGGAAAGGCGTTGCAGCCCGGTAAACGCTGTGCGAGACAGCCCGAAGCCCCGTCCTCCGCGGGTGACCTCGGCCCTTCGCCTTCGGGGACCGGGGATCGCACGAACCCAAACTCACGCGCCTTCTATCAAGGCTTGACTATTAAGTCAAAGAAAGCCCGGCGACGAGCCGGGCTTCTTCGTAAAAGCAGAATCCGAGTAGATGTACCCCGGATGCACCTGGCTTGAGTGGTTTTTTCAACAGGAAAAAGCTACGTTGCAAGACTCCACAGAGGGCACTCTTACTCGCATTCTGCTCTAGAATGTATCTGAGAGCCGGAGAAAATTATGGACAAGGAAGTCGCTGACGCGATCGCGGAATTAAAGGCGCAAGGAATCCCAGTGACTGTCGATCCATCTGGCCGTCAAGCTGACCTCTATATTGCGACCGTCCCGGATGGAGAAAGGTACGAGTTTAATGCCGCCGGGCTATTGGATCTCAAGGCGAAAGCAAGATTAAACCTCGAAGGACTGCAACAACTGCATTTCGCAAAAAAGAAAATTCCAAACTTTCATAACCCACCTGGCAGTTAGAAACTGCATGCGTAATCCCGCATCTCGCAGCCTCTCGAAAGCCCGTCAAAATTGCGGCGCAGCGGCCGGCAACGCCGTGGATTGGATCCCTTCACACACCGAGTTGTTCACGGTCAGGTTCCCTTGGCCGTCGAGCGTCACCGTCCACACTGTGTCGTAGTCGTTGTCCGGCCAGTCAGGCGCAGTTGGTGCGCCGCCCTGCGGAAAATAGCTTGAGATCAGCGCATTCACCGTATGCGGGATGCTCGCGTGCTCCCACGCCAGCAATACGCTCGAATTCGACAATCCGCCGCCATTGAAGAAATAGTTGCTGGCTGCCGGGCCCGAGCTCCAATCGAAGCCCTCGGCCAGTCGAAACGGCAAGTTATACGCGATCGCGTAAGGTTCAACGGTCAGCGAAGGCCTGACATACGACCAGGTGGAAACTCCTGACGCGTTCCCCGTGACCTGGATCTGCGACCCCTGAATCGGCGTATCGGGGTCCACCGAATACACCTGCGTGGGATGAATCTTGCCCTCGAGCGCAAACGGAAGATCCAGCGCACGCCACTGCCCCGCGCCTACATAGTTGCCATCGTCAAAATCACCCTGAGGATGCGCCTCCGCGTGCCGAACGATATATAAAGTTTCGTTGGTGTTGGTTCGCGCCGGAATTTGTGCTCCGCCAACCCCGCCAGTCACCGCGACGTTGAATGGCGTCTGCTGCGCGCATGCGCTGGTCGGAACCTGCCGCAGCGTAGGGTAGGTGGCAGGCGGATTCGCTTTGCTGTCATACGTCACCAGGCTGGCGCTTCCCGCGGCCGTGATCGAAACAACATAAATCGCATTGGCGCCCTGATAACTCGTTGGCAGAGTCAGGTTATAACCCTTGGCTTGACTGATCCGCGCCAACAGGCTGTATGTGGTCTCCCACGGCGCTGAGAAGACATACGAGCCTCCAACGTTTGCCGCAAGAATGCCGCTTACCAGCGCTTCGTTGTCGCCGCCCTGGTCCTGGAAATCCAGGCCCTCGCAATTCGTACAGGAGCTCGATGGCAGCGAGGCATTGACCGGGAAGCCCGTAGTTGTATATGGACTGCCGTACCCAGGGTAGATGGTGGACATGGTGACCGGTGTGAGCTGCGCGAACTGCTGAACGGTCTCAGCAGCCACCATATCCGGGTAACTGCCCGCGGTTTGCAAATGGCTCGCCGGCGCCAGCACATAGATTCCGTTTACACTGGTTCCCCCCACCAGCTGATGCAGGTACGTGCCCATCAGCAGCGACCGCTCCAAACCCTGGCTGGTAAGGTTTGCGGTGTTGGGATTCACATCCCCTTGAGACTGGTAAGCCAAATCCTCACTCACCACGAAGATCAGGTTGATCGGCCCGCTCTGCTGTTGCTGCTGCGGCCCAATAGAGTGCCCGGAAAAGTGCCCCGAATAATGAATGACAGCAAACAATACAACCGCGCCAATCACCACAGCCCATATCTTGTTCTGATTTTGCATTCCCGCCCCAGCCGGTGCCGTTCCCGGCGGAGTCGTTGCTGGCCCCGCCGCCACAGGAACCTGCCCCCCAGCTTGAGCAGAATATTGCGAGAAATATTGCGCAGGCGCCGCAGCCGGACCCGCTCCCGAACCCGCCGCTGTTGGTGCCGCTGCTGAGGCCGCAGCTGCAGCAGCCGCATTTGGTCCCGCCGCTCCAGAAGTCGATTCACGCCCCTCTGCCGGCGCGCCTGGCTTCGCCCCCTGGTCGGCTCCGCACTTCGGGCAAAAGCGCTCGTCCTCCGCTAACTGATTCCCACAACTGCCGCAGAATGCCATTCCCTTACCTCGTTCTCGCCCCAACGAACACTCTACGGGAAAACACCGCTTTCGCAAATCAAATACTGAGTGTTGTCTGGGGCCGCCGCAGTGGGTGTTGTTAGGTCCGGAAACCGGAAACCGGAAAACCGGGGAAACCGGGGACAGACGGAACGTTCCCTTGGTTTTCGAGCGAATATTCTCCGGCATGTGTACGGCCGGGCAGATACCTGACATTTCAGACCGGGCACATGCCTGACACTTTTTCCTTCTCAGGAAGGTTTTTGTTTTTGTCCTGGGGTCGAGGACAAGCTTGCCCTCGACCCCAGAACGGGTGCTTCAGCCAGCCGGG
>DATCDL010000021.1:0-4727 GCA_036510715.1 Acidobacteriaceae bacterium | reverse complement strand
AAAATAAATTCGCCTCAAAGTGTGTTTCCCGCAAAACGGTGTTACTGAGATGGTCCGCGTGCGCCGTGAAAGGCGTTTAGTCCACAGTGGGTGCAAGTCCCACCCGGGAACTGGTTCGTTCCGCCCGGTAGCAATCGGAGCAGCGGTGGAGGTAACAAAGCTGCTGAAGCCTCCGGTGGAAGAGGGTCGTAAAGGCGACTCTGCAAGCGTGCAGGCCGTAACGTGAGTGAACGCTGAGCAAGCCTCGAAATTCATGATGCAGGAGCCGACCCGCCGCGGACTTGGGGAAGGCCGATGAGGGGGAAGAGTATGAGCGAACAGCTTCCTCCAACCTGCCGGGGTAGTGGCGACGGCATGTAAGCAAAGGGGACTGAAGGCAACACGGGAAGCCCCAGCGGTGATTGCGGTTGAATCAACTGGCAGCTCGCGAGAGACAGGCCGGGCCGTTTGAGGTGGCGGAGAGGCTTGTAGTACCGATGAAGCCGGGTAATGCCGGTGGAGGGAAGAGGCCTCAGTTGAAGGCGAACGTAATAAGCGACAAAGGACAACGGGATTGGTGATGAGCCTAACAACCCTAACAAGCGTTCAGAAGTTGCAGATGGCGTTACACGCAAAAGCGAAGGAATCGCCCGACTCACGTTTCTATGCGCTGTACGACAAGGTGTATCGCAAGGATGTTCTGGTGTACGCCTGCAAACGCTGCAAAGCCAATGGTGGCGCAGCCGGAGTGGACAAACAGACATTCGAGGACATCGAGCAGTACGGCGTGGAGCGGTGGTTGGACGAACTGGCGCAGGAACTGAAAAGTCGAACCTATCAACCGCAACCTGTGCGGCGGGTATACATACCTAAGCCGGATGGGAAGCAGAGGCCGTTAGGGATACCAACAATCCGGGATCGGGTTGTGCAGACGGCAGCAATGTCGGTACTCGAACCAATTTTCGAGACCGACTTGCAGTCTGAGCAGTATGCCTATCGGGCAAACCGCAGCGCATTGGACGCAGTGCGACAGGTCCATAAGCTGATCAACACTGGCCATCGCAAGATTGTAGATGCGGATCTCAGCAGCTACTTCGACAGCATTCCACATGCCGAGCTTATGAGGTCGGTGGCTCGAAGGGTCGTCGATGGAGCCATGCTGCATCTGATCAAGATGTGGCTGGAAGCTCCGGTCGAGGAAACCGATGAGCATGGAAATCAGCGTCGGAGCGCGCGCAATCGGGACGAAGGTCGAGGTACTCCACAAGGAGCCCCGATCAGCCCATTGCTCAGCAATCTGTATATGCGCCGGTTTGTGCTCGGGTGGAAGAAGCTCGGGTACGAGGCGCGTTGGGGAGCGTACATCGTGAATTACGCCGATGATCTTGTCATCTGCTGTCGGACTGGAGCGGAGCAAGCCCTAGCCACGATGCAGAAGATGATGTCCAAGCTGAAGTTGACGGTGAACGACTCGAAGACACGGGTGTGCTCTGTGCCGGAAGAGAAGTTTGACTTTCTTGGGTACACGTTTGGTCAATGCTACAGTCCCAAAACTGGACGAGCCTATCTTGGCACCGTTCCAGCGCGAAAGCGGGTGCAACGCATCTGTGGGGAAATACGCGAAATGACCGGACGGAGTACAACCTCGTTGGATCCAGTGACCGTAGTGACGAAGCTCAACTGCACAATGTGTGGATGGGCGAACTACTTCTGTCTTGGACCCGTCAGTACAGCCTATCGTGCTGTAGATGGTTACGCGACGATGAGGCTGCGTCTTGATTCTGGCATTCTGGTTTGGCCCATCAACGGCAGTTAAGTTTGGCCCACTCGGGCGGCACTGGCTAGGCTTCATGGATGGAGCGACAGAAGCGTAGCTGGCTGACCAGGAGGATTAAAGTGGAGCTTTTTGAGCAGATACGCCGTGAGTTGGAGTTCGGCGTTGGAACGATCGCCGGAGTGTCCCGCAAGTTGGGAGTGCACCGGCGGATGGTGCGAGAGGCTCAGCGATGTGCGGAGCCGGTCGCGAGCAAGCCACAGCGCAGGCGGCTGAGGAAGCTGGTGGATGCGGCTGCATTTATCGACCGTATTCTGACGGAAGATCGTAAGGCGCCGGTGAAGCAGCGGCACACAGCTCGCCGGATCTGGCAGCGGCTGTGCGTGGAGTTGCCAGGCTTTACCGGCAGCGAGCGTACGGTGCGCGGTTATGTGAACCGTCAGCGTCGCCAGTTGGGACTGGGCAGACAAGAAGTTTTCATTCCACAGAGTTACGACTGGGGCGTGGAAGCGCAAGTGGACTGGTATGAGGCGTACGCCGATCTTGATGGCGAGCGCACCAGGCTGCAGGTCTTCGAGATGCGTTCGATGGCCAGCGGTGGAGCGTTTCACCGGGCCTACACGCATGCCACGCAGCAGGCATTTCTGGAAGCTCACGAGTTGGCGTTCCGATATTTTGGCGGTGTGTTCCGACTTCTCCGCTACGATAACCTTGCCAGTGCGGTGAAGAAGATACTGCGCGGCTATCGGCGCGAAGAGACCAGCCGCTTCATCGCTTTTCGTTCACACTGGCGTTATCAGAGCGAGTTCTGCAACCCGGCCCGCGGCAACGAGAAGGGCGGCGTCGAAGGCGAGGGTGGCTACTTCCGGCGCAACCACTGGGTCCCCGTTCCAGAAGCTCGCAACCTCGATGAGCTAAACGGATATCTGGAGCGCTGCTCGAACGAAGACCGGCGACGCATTCTTAGCGGGTGCACAGAGACAGTCGGCGCGGCGATGCTGAACGAACAACCGCACCTGTTGCCACTAGTCGCTGAGCCGTTCGACCTGGCGGAGATCAGCTTCCCAACAGTCGATAGCCTGCGTTGCGTGCGAGTGCGGACCAACCGCTACTCGGTTCCGTTGGCGCCGGGCACCAGGGTTGAAGCCAGGGTTCATGCCGCTGCTGTTGAGCTATGTCATGGAGGCAAGCGCGTTGCGTGGCATGAACGCTGCTACAGCCGCCAGCAGAAGATCCTCGATCTGGAACACTATCTGGACGTGCTGCGCAAGAAGCCTGGCGCACTGGCGGGTTCGACTCCGCTAGCACAGTGGCGGCAGGCGGGACGCTGGCCAGTGTCGTTCGATCAACTATGGCAGGCGCTGAACCTGCGTCATGGCCGATCCGACGGCACACGGCAGATGATCGAACTGCTCGAACTCGGCGCCAGCCATGGCTGGGATCGATTGCGTGTAGCCATCGAGCAGTCGCTTTCCATGGGATGTCATGATGCCGCTGCGATCCGGCACCTGCTTACTGCTCAACAGTTGAATCGACCCGTGATCGTAGCCATCGAGATCGGTGATCTTGCTCGTTACGAACGGCCACTGCCAGTGATGACCAGCTATGACCAGTTACTCTCGAACGCCATGGAGGTGCATGCATGAAGCCCTCCATCGACACCCTGGGACAAGCCGCAGTAGCGCAGCAGTGCCGGGCCTTGCGGCTGCCTGCCGTCGCCGATCAGTGCGCGTCGCTGGCCGAAGAGGCCATCAAGCAGAGACTCACTTACCTGCGATATCTGGAAGCACTGCTGGCAACGGAACTGGAAGAGCGCGAACGCAACACCATCGCACGGCGGATCAAGGATGCTCACCTGCCGCGCATGAAGACGCTCGATGAGTTCGACTTCAGCAAGGCTCCGCAGATACAGGCCACCAAGATCCACGAACTGGCGCAAGGTGGCTATATCGAACGCGCCGAACCGATCATTCTGATTGGCGATTGCGGGACCGGCAAGACACATCTACTCACCGGCCTCTGTGTAGCTGCCTGCCGACAGAAGCGACGAGTGCGGTTTGCCACAGCTGCTGCGCTGGTCAACGAACTGGTCGAGGCTAAACAGCAGTTGCAACTGCGCCGCGTACTGGCCCGATGGGAACGCTATGACCTGATCGCTATCGATGAAGTGGGATATGTGCCGATGGCCGACCTTGGAGCGGAGTTCCTCTTCCAGGTCATCGCCGAACGAGCGGAGAAGGCCACCGTCATCATCACCACGAATCTGCCCTTTTCCGAATGGACCCAGGTCGTTCCCAACGCTCGTTTGTGCAAGGCGCTGCTGGACCGCATCACTGATCGGGCGCACATCATCGAAACCGGCTCCGACAGCTTCCGCTTCCGCCGATCCGTCGAGAAAGGTAGATCCAAGACCACGGGCTGATCGATGCCCGCGCTGTACTCCGGGCTTTCGCTACGCTCCAGCCCGGAGCACAGCGCATCTCCATCCTTTACCTCGCCCAGTAAGCTGCCACAGATGGGCCAGAGTTAACTGCCACAAGTGGGCCAAGATTACTTGCCAAACCCAGCGGCGGCCGAGGAGCCAGCTGCACCCCTGGCGATCGCCATGGGGGTGCTGCTTACTGCCGCACGTCCAGGTTGTGTACATGGCCTGTTGATGAAGAAGGACTAGGTTTGTGAGTGGAGGTTGCTATGGCTATGACAAACGCAATTTCGGAGCTGGACAGGATGCAAAGCAGTTATCAGGCGGCATCGGAAGAGTGGATTGCAGCAATTCGGAGGGAGGAAGCTTTGGCATCGGCGGCGGTTCATTCCGAGACAGAGATCGACTTGTGGGAGGGGGCGTGCTTCGCTGAGGAAGATCCGCGCGCGAAGGCGAAGAGCGCCAAGAAAGCGTACGAAGACGTGCTGCGGCTGGAGTTTTTCAACTTCTAGGGAACGGGGCCTTCAAGGGAATGTGCAATCTTCCATAGGT
>DATCDL010000020.1:0-9056 GCA_036510715.1 Acidobacteriaceae bacterium | reverse complement strand
CGCCCCCTAGCGACTCGCCACCTCCCTCCGCCTCGCCTTCCGCACGCGCAGCCCACAAGCCGCCGGCACATTCGCCATCTGCCTCGCAAACACCCGGAACCCCTCCGTCCCCGGATGCAGCGTCGCCCAATAACTCGTCCGTGTCACCAGCGGCCTATGCAGTGTCACAATCTGGTTCTCCATAATCTTTACGCCACACTCCAGATTGTTAGCCGGCTGCAAAATCGTCCGCTCCAGGTCCTTCCCCGGCAGCGTGCGATCCCGCTGCCAATCAAAGTCACATCCATACCGCTGGGCATCCTCATACTTCAACTGCAGCAAACCCTCCTGCCGCGCCGGCCTCTTCGTCACCGGGTCGATCGTATTCACCGCCGCCTCCCGATGATGCACATCGCTGGTCGGATTCAGCCCCGCCTCCGCCGCCGCAATCCCCTGGAAGATATACGCCCAGAACTCCAACTTCTGCGGCTTCGTCTCCTCGGCAAATCGCGGACAGTACACCCTCACCGCCCGCGCCGCTCGCTCGCTCAGCAGATCCGCCGGCAGCGCCTTCTCCACCATCGCATCCCACTGCGGCTGCCACGTCGTCTCGCCCAGCTCTGCCTTCTTCACATCCAGCGGCGTCGGCGGAGCCAGCTTCACCATCGGCTGCACAGGCGTCTGCACTGCTGGCTTCTGACCACCCCTGCATCCTGCAACCGCCAACATCCCGCACACGCTAACCACTCCCCAGAAACGAGCCACGTCGAACACCCTTTCCGCTACCGAGCGCGCAACTCCACAAGCTCCACAGGTGTGTGATGCCGCAACGGCTATCCTGCGTAGCTAAAACTACGTCTCTCTTCTCCTGCATTCACACCAGACGGGCGCCGACCTCCGCCGCCACCCCCTCACCAGCGTCCAGCCCAATAGAACCACCGTCCCACTCACCAGCAACATGCACTCGGTCCTCCGCATCTGAGCTCTGGTTCGCCGGCGCCGCGTCGTTCAGACATTGCATCCAAGCCCTTGCACTTGCTTTTCTCTACTGTCTACCTTCTACTGTTGACTGTCTCCCCTTATGATCCTCTATCCCGCCACCACCAACATAGGCAAATTCGCCGAGTTCAAATCCGCCGCGCTAGCGGAAGGCGTCCAGATCGACAAGCTCCCCGGCATCGACCTCATGCCCGAGCCCACAGAGAACGCCACGACCCTCATGGGCAATGCCGAGATCAAGGGCCGTGCCTACTCCCTCCTCGCCCCCGGGCTGCTCGTCCTCGCCGATGACTCCGGCCTTGAAATCGACGCCCTCGGTGGCGACCCCGGCGTCGGCTCCGCCCGCTTCGCCGACCGTCTCGGCTTCGAGCCCAACGCCGGCCACAAAGACATTCGCAACAACCTCTGCGTCCTCTCCCTCCTCGCAGCCCTTCCCAATCCCAGCCGCACCGCTCGCTTCGTCTGCACCCTCGTCATCGCCCGCGATGGCGAGATCCTCCTCCGCTCCGACGGCACCGTCGAAGGCGAACTCCTCGACAAGCCCCGCGGCACCTCCGGCTTCGGCTACGACCCCCTCTTCCTCATCCCCTCCCTCGGTCTCACCCTCGCCGAAATCTCAAAGGAACAGAAGTGGCAGATCTCGCATCGCGGCAATGCCTTCCGTTCTCTCCTCGCGCAACTCCACAGCGCTCATCTTTAGCAATATCGCACAAATCTCTCGATAATCGCCCCACAAGCGCCGGCTTGCTTGACCATCGCTCTCCGCGAGCGGAATAATCGTTCTGCCCTTGGTTTCGCAAGCAACGCACACGGTGTAGCCCCAAACGTGCTTAAGTCACGGGGTTTGCAACATGAAACAGGGTTGAGGAGCACCTAAAATGGCCGCATCCGCACCTCCCACTCCACCTTCCACAAAACCACTACGCGGCCTGCATTCACTCCGCGCCAACACGGCTGGGGGAGAATGAATGAGCACTACGCAAGTTATTTCACATCAAGAACATCCGGTGACATTCTGGCAGTCCACCAACGGCAAGAAGGTCGTCATGGCCGTCACCGGCGTGATGATGTTCGCCTTCGTCATCGGCCACATGCTCGGCAATCTTCAGATGTACGAGGCCCCCGAGCACATCAATGCCTACGGCCACTTCCTGCACAATCTAGGGGAGTTACTCTGGATTGAGCGCGGCATCATGCTCCTCGCCATCGTCCTGCACATCGATGCCGCAGTCCAACTAGCCCTCCGCAGTAAGGCCGCCCGCCCCATAGGCTACTCCCGTAAAGAGGCGATCAACTCCTCCTACGCCTCCCGCACCATGTACTGGAGCGGCCCTATCGTCCTTGTTTTCATCATCTTCCACCTACTCCAGTTCACCGCCGGATACATCCATCCGCACGCTCAATTCATCGCTGGCGACGTCTACGGCAACGTAGTCTCCGGCTTTCAAGTCTGGTGGGTTTCGGCCTGGTACATCTTTGCAATCAGTCTTTTAGGGCTTCATCTCAGCCACGGACTCTTCAGCATGTTCCAATCCGTCGGCCTCGCCCACCCGCGCATCTCCCGCTACCTCAGGAAAGCCGCCGTCACCGTTTCCATTCTCATAGTTCTTGGATATATCTCCATTCCAATCAGCGTTTTACTGGGGTTCATAAAATAAAATGACACTCGACGCAAGAATTCCGTCCGGCCCAATCGAAGAAGCGTGGGCGAAAGCCTGCTTCGACATGAAGCTCGTCAACCCCTCCAATAAACGCAAGCATTCTCTTATAGTTGTAGGTTCAG
Organism: Acidobacteriaceae bacterium; assembly: GCA_036510715.1. Taxonomy (GTDB): domain Bacteria; phylum Acidobacteriota; class Terriglobia; order Terriglobales; family Acidobacteriaceae; genus Granulicella. Next base: position 6,295 of record DATCDL010000020.1, on the reverse strand, counting down.
GCCTGGCCGGCGGCTCAGCCGCCGCATCGCTGGGCGAGCTCGGATACAACGTCAAATGCTTCTGCTTTCAGGATTCCCCACGGCGCGCACACTCCATCGCAGCTCAAGGCGGCATTAACGCCGCAAAGAACTACCCAAACGACGGCGAAAGCGTCTTTCGCCTGTTTTATGACACGGTCAAGGGTGGCGACTTCCGCGCCCGCGAAGGAAATGTCTACCGGCTCGCCCAGATCAGCGGAAAGATTATCGACCAGTGCGTCGCCCAGGGTGTCCCCTTTGCCCGGGAATACGGTGGTTCGCTGACCAACCGTTCGTTCGGTGGCGCTCAGGTCTCGCGCACCTTCTATGCTCGCGGCCAGACGGGCCAACAGCTCCTGCTCGGAGCGTATCAAGCGCTCGAGCGCCAGGTTCATGCTGGTTCCGTAACGATGATCCCGCGCACTGAGATGCTGGACCTGATCGTAATCGACGGAAAGGCGCGAGGCATCGTTGCCCGCAATCTCGTGACCGGCGAATTCAGCGTGCATATCGCCGACGCTGTGATCCTCGCCAGCGGCGGCTACGGTAACGTCTACTACCTCTCCACCAACGCCAAGGGCTCCAACGTCACGGCCAGCTGGCGTGCCTACAAGCGCGGCGCGCTCTTCGCCAATCCCTGCTTCACGCAGATCCACCCAACCTGCATCCCCGTCTCGGGAGACTATCAATCCAAGCTCACGCTGATGAGCGAATCGCTGCGCAACGATGGGCGCATCTGGGTCCCGAAGAAGAAGGGCGACCCTCGACCCCCGAACGAGATCCCGGAAGACGAGCGCGACTACTATCTCGAACGGCGCTATCCCAGCTTCGGCAATCTCGTCCCGCGCGATGTAGCGTCGCGCAATGCCAAAGCCATGTGCGACGAAGGTTTCGGTGTCGGCAAGTCAGGCTTGGGCGTCTATCTCGACTTCTCTGAGTCCATCGCTCGTCTCGGCGAAAAGACGGTTCGCGAACGGTATGGCAATCTATTCGACATGTACCAGCGCATCACGGACGAAAACCCCTACAAGGTCCCGATGCGCATCTACCCCGCCATTCACTACACCATGGGCGGCCTCTGGGTGGACTACCAACTGCAGAGCACTATCCCTGGCTTGTTCGTACTCGGCGAGGCCAACTTCTCCGATCACGGCGCCAATCGTCTCGGAGCAAGCGCATTGATGCAGGGTCTTTCGGACGGCTACTTCATCATTCCCTACACCGTCGGAAATTATCTGGCGACCAACAAATTTGCGCACGCCGATGAGTCCCATCCAGCAGTGCAGGAAGCCGTCGCCTCGGTCAAGACGAAGCTCGACAAATTACTCTCCATCAAGGGCAATCGCACGGTCGATTCCTTCCATCGCGAACTCGGAAAAATTGTCTGGGACTATTGCGGGATGGCCCGTACCGCCGAGGGTCTCACCTTGGCCATCGGAGAGATCCGCGCCCTGCGCGATGAGTATTGGAAGAACGTCAATGTCCCCGGCAGTGGTGATGATCTGAATGCAAGCTTGGAGAAGGCAGGCCGCGTAGCCGACTTCTTTGAATTGGCTGAACTGATGTGCATCGATGCTCTTGATCGCAATGAATCCTGCGGCGGTCACTTCCGTACGGAGTATCAAACTGCAGATGGCGAGGCACAACGCGACGATGAGCATTACTCCTACGTCGCGGCATGGGAGTACAAAGGCCCCAACGCTGCCCCGGAACTCAACAAGGAACCCTTGGAATTCCATTACGTTCACCCCAGCCAGAGGAGCTACAAGTAATGAAACTTACACTGAAGATCTGGCGGCAGAAAAACATTCGCGAAAAGGGTGCGTTCGTCTCCTACCCCATGGACGACGTGGATCCAGAGATGTCGATCCTCGAGTGTCTCGATGTATTGAACGAGACGCTGATCCTGGGCGGCGAAATCCCTGTAGCGTTTGAGCATGACTGCCGCGAGGGTATCTGCGGATCCTGCGGCTTCGTGATCAATGGTGTTGCGCACGGCCCCGAGCGCGGAACGACTGCGTGCCAGTTGACCATGCGGCACTTCAAGAACGGCGATGAGCTAACTCTCGAGCCGTGGCGCGCGAAGGCCTTTCCCCTGATCAAGGACCTCGTAGTAGACCGCAAAGCTCTGGATAACATCATCGAAGCAGGCGGCTATGTCTCGGTCTCAACCGGCCAGGCGCCCGACGGCAACGACATTCTCGTTGGCAAGGAAATCGCCGACGAAGCCATGGATGCCGCAGCCTGCATCGGTTGCGGAGCCTGCGTGGCCGCCTGCCCCAACGCCTCGGCGGCACTCTTCACCGGAGCAAAGATCACGCACCTCGGAACCCTTCCTCAGGGCGAACCGGAACGCGAACGCCGCGCCCTCAGCATGGTTGCGCAGATGAATGCAGAAGCCTTCGGCAATTGCACCAGCATCGGCGAATGCACGGGCGTGTGTCCGAAGGAAATTCCGCTGGAAGTGATCGCCAGAATGAACGGCGATTACGTCTGCGCGAGTTTTAACCGGCGCGACGACCTCCCTACGCCGGTTGCCCCCGCCACCCAACGCGCATAGCCGGACAGACATCATCCAGGCAACGCCGCTTCCGATGTACTCGCGAGCGGCCTTTGTCTTGTGCGGTGCCAATTTTTCAGGGACGGCGATGCGCTCTGGTCCTGACGGGTTTAGGGAGCGGTGCTTTCTGAGCGTTCAGAGTCAGGGTTGGGGTCGCGAGCTTGTCCTCGAGTTCGCGAGTGAGCAGGCCAAGAGCGATAGGCGTGAGAGAGTTCTTACTTTGATAATGAATATTCAAAATGAGCGCGGATGGGGCAACCGAGATACTGAAGTCGACCAGCGGGGCCTCAGGCGGCCAGACGGATTGCACCACGGGCAGAACGCGGGAGACCAGGTCCACCTGCATCTGCGCAAGAGTCTCAGGTGGTGGCGGCGCAGCGGGTGCAGGTGCGGCCTGAGTAGCAGTGATACGTTGCATCAGCTGTGAGAGCTCACTCTGGCTGGCGACGGTTTGAACGGTGAGTTCCGCGGTACGGCCGGAGCGCCGGGTGATTTCCGCTTCTGCTGCAGCCCGTTTGGCTTCAGGAATCGATTCCGTAGAGATCAGCCGGATGGCGATCGTTTTTGGACCGACATTCGCGAGCTGTGAGACCAGTGCCCCCGTGGGAACAAGGCGTTGAACCACCTGCTGTACGACGTCGCGGGCGACGGCCTCCCCGGCTACCTGTTTGAGGGCCTTCTGTAGAGGAAAGGCAACAGCGCCGAGAAGGACGAGAAGGATGAGAACACGCCAGCGGAGTTGGCCACCGTCTTTGAATGCCAGCCGGAGAGGGCCGGAGGCGATGCGTCGTGCGACGGGCTCTGTCGCATGGCAATGGGCTATCTCGGCTCGCACCTCAGCTGAATTCATGCCGACGGAGAGGAAGACCGCAAAGGCACTGAAGACAATGGCGACGAGGTTCGTAAGAAAGAGCAGACCTGCTCCACCCATAATGACGCGGTTCCAGTCGCTGCCAACCCCGAACCCGATGGCGCACAGAGGTGGCATCAAGGCGACGGCGATCGCGACTCCGGGGAGTGTCATCACTCCGTCTCCGCCACCGGCACGGCTGACGGCGAAGGAACCAGCGAGGCCAGAGAGCAGGGCGATTCCAAGATCGAGGAGCGTGGGATTCGTGCGGGAGAGAATCTCGGAGGTCGGCGAGTGGAATGGAAGAAGCCAGACGAGAAAGGCTGAGAGCGCGACGGCCAGAACGATGCTCGCGATAAGTTTGACGATGGCCTTAAGGGCAAGAAAGAGATCGCCTGTCGCAAGACCCATGCCAGCCGCCATGATGGGCTCCATCAAGGGCGAGATGAGCATGCCACCGATAATGACGGCAGGGCCGTTGAGCACCAGGCCAAGCGTGGCTATACCAGCGGAGAAGAAGATCTCGAGCCAGTAGGTGAGGTTGCGCAGATCCGCCGTCGCATAAACCTGAAGATAAATGGTGGGCTTGATTGCAGGATCAATACGCAACCAGTGTTCCAGCCGGGTCATGCATGACTCCTGCGCGGGGTACGGTCCGCGTATTTCTCGTCCACTGGCATCATAAGGCCGCGCGCGCGAAAGAACGCAAGCGAGAGCATTTGGGTATGCGACTTAAACAGAAGAGCCTCGCGCCAAGCGAGGCTCCTTCTGCCAACTGTTCACAACTAAATTCCTGTTGTTCTATTTTGTAAAGATCGAAGTTCCGGGAACTTTTCCTTCATCGGCATGAATCCGGTTCTGCGCGCGCTTCGCACTCTCCATGGCCGCTTGATCGAGGCGCCGCTCGGCGGTTTCACCGACCCCGGTTGCTTCTCCACCAGTACTCTCGATAGCTTCGTGGGAAGGACGACTTGCCGTCTTTGTTGAATCGAGTCCGTTTGCCATAGTTCACCTCTGCATAGAGAGATGGCTTTAGTGCGCACCCGCGTTGTCTCGCGAACGTTCATTGCTACAATCAAACTTCGCGGTATTTTGGAATCAACATGATGCAGAATCCAGATGAGATTCACGCAGCAGCGATAGTGATCGACGGCCATGCGGATACTCCCCAGCGGTTTGTCGACGAGGGGTGGAACTTCAGCGATCCGCTGGGCTCGGGGATGCTGAATCTGGAGTCGGTGCGGGCGGGCAACCTGGCTGCGGAGTTTTTTGCGATCTGGGTGGAACCAACCGAGTGGCGCGGCCTCTATGCCCATCGCACCCTCCAGTTGATCGACGGCGTGCATGAGCAACTGCGGACGCATCCAGCCACAATGCGCCTGGGGCTCACGCCGGCAGACATTTTGCAGGCTCATAAAGACAAGGTGTTTTGTGCGCTGCTGGGGATTGAGGGCGGACACTCCATTGAGGCCGACCTGGGCCTGCTGCGCATGTATCACCAACTGGGTGTGCGGTATATGACGCTGACGTGGTCGAACACAAATGAGTGGGCGGATAGCTCTGGCGATCTGGGCGATGAGTCGGTGACGCATCACGGCGGGTTGACGGGCTTCGGACGCGAGGTGGTGCGCGAGATGAATCGCCTGGGGATGATGGTGGATGTTTCGCACGTCGCCGACACAACGTTCTGGGATGTGCTGAAGACGACGCATGCACCGGTGATTGCATCGCATTCCAGTGCTCGAGCGCTCACGGATGTGGCGCGGAATTTGACCGACGAACAGTTGCTGGCGGTAGCGACGAACGATGGCGTCGTGATGGTGAATTTTTATCCGGCCTTCATCGATGACGGGTGGCGCGAAGGTTGGGCGGCGACGCGAGCAGAGCGCGAGAGTCTGTATACCGCAGCTGCAGAGGGGTTTCGAGAGCGCGGTGAGGCCGTCCCGTACAACGTGCCTCTTACGGTGGATCGAGCCTTTTATGCGGAACGGCTGCGCGAGACGTTACCGCTCGCGCCATTCAAGTCGCTGATCGACCATATCGATCATGTGGCGCAGGTGGCAGGAATCGAACACGTCGGGCTGGGATCGGACTTCGATGGATTTCCGATTCTGCCGGAGGGGTTGGAGAGTGCGGCCGACTTCCCAAAGATTACGGCGGCACTGGCGGAGCGTGGGTACACCGCCGAGCAGTTGAAGAAGCTGCTCGGCGGGAATTTGCTGCGGGTGTTTGGACAGGTGCAGGCGCACGCCGCAAAAGAATAGCGGCTACTTGTTGGCGAGAATCTCCATCTTTTCGATCTGGAGTTCGTTCGAAAAAAGGGCGGAGGCATTGGCCATAAGGGCCTTCGCAATCTCGCCTGTGAGATGAGCATCGCGACCGGCTTCGTCGTCGAAGGTATCGAAGACCCCGTACATGCCGGGGGCCATTTTGACCCCATACCATGTGACGGTTTGCGGCTCGTCGTTGCTCATCGCTGCGCCCTGCTTGAGGAACGCCTCGACATCGGCTTCCTTGCCGGGCTTGGCTTTCAACATGACCCAGATTGCTTGTTTTGCCATTGAACTTTCCTCCGTCGATTTAGATGCTGCCGTTTGAATACGCTGTAGCAGCGATGGTGGATGTCGAGTCAGATTTGAGAGAACGCAGGGCTTGCTGTAGGCTCAAATCCAAGACAATTGTCTAACAATTAGAGAATGACAGGATCCCCTTATGCGCCGCAATATGCATTATCTACTGCTGACCGCCGGGCTTCTCGCAGCGAATACCGTTGCCTTGGTAGCGCAGTCCTGGGTGATTGGGCCGTTCACGCGTCCGACGGCCGGGCCAGTCATCGAGCCCAACAAGTTTTACTACTACACCGACCC
>DATCDL010000019.1:0-20408 GCA_036510715.1 Acidobacteriaceae bacterium | reverse complement strand
ATCGCCACACACGACGAAGCCATCGTCTCAAAGCTCCGCAACTTCGTAGCCGAGCACAACATCGACAAGCGAGCCTTCGAGTTCCAGATGCTCTACGGAATCCGCCGCGACCTGCAGCGCAAGCTAGTCGCCGAAGGCTTCGGCGTCCGCGTCTACGTGCCCTTCGGCACCGAATGGTATCCCTACTTCATGCGCCGCCTCGCCGAACGTCCAGCCAACGTGCTCTTCCTGGCGAAGAACTTCTTCAAGAACTAGCGGCGATCGATCTACTGCTCGGGCAGCATCGGTTCCACCTGGATCAGTCGCAGCAACGCTGTCCGTTGCGCCGGATTCATCCAGTTATACTGCGGGCTCATCATCACCGACATGCGCTGGTTTGGAGGCAGCTGGCGCAACTCCCTAAAGCTGCGCATCACTTGCCGCCGCTGATCGGTCGGCAGCGAACCCCACATCTCCATCGCTCCACGCACCTGCGTCCGCTGCTCCGGATTCAGCCGTTCCATCGCCTCGTTATGCGCCAGCAGCCGCTGTCGCTGCAGCGGAGACATGCCGTTCAACTGCGACAGCCGTTCCCGCATCCGCTCCTGCGTTGCGGCAGGAAGCTCGTTGAATCCAGGTTCGCGCCCCAACGCCTGCTGCTGTTGCTCAAGCGTAAGATCGCTGTGCTGAGCCATCCATTCAGGCAGATGCTCGCCTCTGCGCCCAGCCATGTTCACCCCTCGATTGGGACCAGCCAACCGCGCTCCTCCACCATTCGGTAGCTGCGCCCGGGCAGGAGGATTACGGCGCTCTATCGGAGCAGGTCGCTGTTGCTGTCCCCGTCCGATCGGGAATGAAGCGCTCTCCATCCGCGGATACGACCGGGAGATCGGAGCGCGGCGCTGCCCATACACACCTCCGCTCGCGCCTGCAAGCAGGCCGATCAGGAGTGCCCGAAGCATCAGGCTGCGGAATGGTTTGATGTCTCTCATACGCTAATCTGCTGGTGGAATCCTCTAGCGAAAAGGCTTCCAGTTGCAGCCAGTAAAGTCTATGTTTCGGGCCAATGGTATCGCAATACCGAGCCAGAGTGCAGGTCGATGCAACGACGCCCTGCCAATCTACTCCGGGGAAATCCCATCACCTCGCTTGTGCGTGCAAGGCGATGAGCTTCTGGTTACGTCGTAGGCGATGAGGAGCTTCCATCGCCCGAATCCAGCAATTGATCCATCTGCTGCAGAGCCTGCGCATTGTTATCGAGGATCTTCAGGTCATTCACCGTAGGCGAATCCTGGTTCGCAACCGCCGCATGATGATAGAGGTCGGCCACCGTTCCACCGCCGCCCAGCACCAGCACCAGTGCGAACGCACCCACAATCGCCGGTCGCAGCCGACGTCCAGTACTAAACGTCAGGAACGCGCGCATCCGATCCCACATCCCCTCGGGCTCCGACGCCTGGGCCTCGCGCAACCGCGCACGCAGCTTGGTATCGAAGTACGCCGAAGGCTCAGGCGCACTCCAGGTGTCCAGCAGTGCAACCGTCGCCCGCAGGTCTTCCAGCTCCGTGCGACACGCAGCGCACTCAGCCATGTGCGCCACGATCTCAGGATGTGCGGCAGCATACGACTCGTCGAGCAGGAGATCGGCTAGATGAGTGTTGCAGGTCTTGCAATGAATCTTCGTTTCCATCGTCTTTTCCATATCGTCCCCTTCTTGGGGTGTTGCGTTGTAAAGGCGCAATCAGCATTGCGCCGCTAAACAAACTCTTTCAAACTCACTCGCAGCGTCTGGTACGCGCGAAACAGGAGCGACTTCGTCGCAGACTCCGAGAGCTTCAACACCTCGCCAATCTGCTTGTAATCCATATCCTCGTACTTATGCATCAGAACGGCCGTCTTCTGCCGTTCGGGCAACGCCATCACGTGCTCGCGGATGGCCTTCATGCGCTCCCGCCTGAGCAGGTTCGCCTCGGCCGAGGGAGTTCCGTCGGCCACATCCGGAGTCGTTCCCGTCTCCGAGTCCGTCTCATCCAGATACACCGTCGAGGCCGAGCGCTCGTGTCGCGTATCTCGCGCATGATTCACGCCAAGGTTGGTCGCGATCCGGTACAGCCAGGTGCTAAACCGTGCCTCCGCCCGATAGGTCTCCCTCGACCGGTAGACTCGCAGGAACGTCTCCTGCGCCAATTCCTCCGCAACTGCCTGGCTATGCACCATACGGAACATGAAGTGCATGATCGGCTTGCGGTACTTTGCCAGCAGTACGTCGAAGGCGTCCATGTTACCGGCCTTCAGTTCAAGCATGACCTCTGCGTCCGTCAGCGCCGAGAAATCACCCCGCGCAATCGCCGCACCCCGCGCCTTCAACTGCTCCGGCGTCAACTCCGCGGGGGCCACGTCGGCTGGGCGCTGTTCCACCGTATCCAGAAGTCCGGGATGGAGTGCAAGCGTCGCCATACCCTCTGAAACCCCATCTTTGGCCGTAGGTTGCGCGAAATCTTCCTCTTCGCCAGATTTTGGCGAATCGAGGGGATCATCAGGCCGAACTCCGCGTAAAGGGTGCATCAGGCGCAATTGTACCTTTCAGAATCTTGCTCTCGTATCCATTCGCCGACCCAATTGGGCCGCCCACCGGTTGGCGCGCCCGTCACCCGGTGCTATCCTTATGGAAACAGATGGCGCGGTGGGTCGCGCTCCCTGCATTGAACCCCTCTCAAGGGTGACGATGGGCGCATAACTCAGCGGTAGAGTGCCACCTTCACACGGTGGAAGTCGTAGGTTCGAATCCTGCTGTGCCCACCATAACTCATTCACAATCAGAAGAGTACGACTCAGTCTGCTATCCGGCTCAGGAAGATAAGTACCGTTACAAAATCCTCGACCTGCCGTAGATGTTCCGGAAGTACCCGTGAGCGTGATCTATATTCGTTAGCTCGATTGAAGTGTTTCATGATTCTGCCGATAGTTCCAATACAGCCAAGCACGCGTAACCACCGCGTGCGAATGATGGATCAATCCGGATCGATCTAAGTTGGTTCTTTATAGCTGGGCGGAAGGCAGCTCTCGCCGTCAAGGATGAATCGATGGAGTTTAAAGAGGAGATTCGCCAGTTTCTGATTGAGAGCAATGAGAATCTTGACGCTCTTGACCGGCAGGTCGTGGAACTGGAGAAGAACCCTTCCGACGAGGAGCTCATCGCAAGCGTCTTCCGCACGATTCACAACATAAAAGGGACTTCGGGATTTTTCGGCTTCAATATTCTTGGCGCCATCACACACGCGGCGGAGAGCCTGCTTGGCCAGGTACGCGACAAGGAACGGCCTCTGACGCCGGCGCTTGTGTCCTTGATCCTCGAAGCCGTGGATGCAATCAAGCAGGTGCTGATAATGATCGAGAGGACCCATGAAGAGGGGATGGATCGTTATCAACCCTTGCGCGAGCGCATGAATGTTTCGCTTAGGGCGTGCGGAGGAGACAGTGCAGGTTCAGTTGAGAGGCATGAGGCTCCTGCGCTTGATTCCAGCACGGATGCCCTCGCCACAGTGGCTGGTGAGCCAGTGCTGGTCTCGGAGGTCGGAGGCGATTTCATGTCAGCGGCCGCCGTTGCAACTGAAGGAATCGTGGGGCGAGAGCAAGAGCGCAGCTTCGCCACGGTTACTGACGAAAGAGTGGGGGCAGAGTTACGAACACTGGAGCGCGTTGCCACGATCGAATGTACGTCGATCGACAGGGTGCCCCCTGCTGCAGACCCGCGGTCTGACGCGGAGTTGCCGTCAACACCGCAGGCATGGAACGGAAGCGACCGAAGGGCTCTAGGATCGCGACGCGAGGATGATGCTGCCCATTCGACAATTCACGTAGATATTGCGCTGCTGGATAAGCTGGCAAACCTGGTGGGCGAATTGGCGCTGGTGCGCAGTCAGATTCTTCAGGAAGCGGCACAATCAGCCACCAGCAGCAACTGTGCGCAGCGACTCAACCTCATCACCCATGCACTGCAGGAAGGCGTGATACGCGCGCGCATGCAACCTATAAGTACAGTCTGGAATATGCTTCCGCGGGTGGTTCGAGACCTTGCTACACAGATGGGCAAGAAGATTGAGATCCAGATGGATGGTGCCACGGTAGAACTGGACAAGACCATCCTCGAAGCTATCAAGGACCCGCTCACGCACCTTGTCCGCAACGCATGCGATCACGGTATCGAATGCCCGAATGTACGCGTAGCCAAAGGTAAGAGTCCGCAAGGAACGATCTACCTGCGCGCCTACCACAATGGTGCGCAAGCCAACATCGAAGTCTCGGATGATGGGGCGGGTATCGACCCGGAGAAGATCAAATGCAAGGCACTAGAGAAGCGCCTCATTCGTGCGGAAGAGGCAGCACGGATGAGCAATCGGGAGGCGCTGCGGCTGATCCTTCTTCCTGGGTTGTCGACGACTGAAACGTTGACAAGCATCTCTGGTCGCGGCGTTGGAATGGATGTCGTCAGGACGAACGTTGAGAAGATCGGCGGGTCAGTCGAAGTTTCGAACCATATTGGCGGAGGCTTGACCCTGACCATCAAGATCCCGCTTACGCTCACCATCCTTCCGGGGTTGCTGGGACGAGAGCGAAGCAGCTTCGCGCCTGAGGTCAAGGAGACGCATGAACACAGCTTCGGGATACCACAGGCAGCTATTCTGGATCGTGCGCAATTGGAGAACGAGAAGGCGAGAATGCAGATGAAGCACGATCGTACTGTAGAAGTGTAGCGACGGCGCTTCCAGCTGCTGTCGCCTATTAACTTAACGATGTTCTCTATTCTGTGGCCGTAGAGCTATGTAGACCGCGGATAAGATGGCTTCATAGCCCGGATCAGCGTACAAGGGCGATCCTCCGTCGGATAGCTAGAACGGCGCAAACAAAGAGAACGCGCCCCCTTCGTATGAATCGATCTTGACGTTAAAGTAGCTGGAATAGCAGGGCACCCGTAGAGTTCTTCGCGCGTCAACCGGAAGGCTGATTGAATTCGGATACATACTCTTGAAGACGGCGCGGTGTTCAATTGAGACGATTCTCGATGCGATGTTCATGACCTCATGGAGCGCATCTCTGAGTGCTTCATTCGGTTGGGATTCAGCAAGCCGATCCTTGATGGATTCGAGAGGCAAACCAATCAGTGCGCCCGCGAAGGAGCTAAGTAGCGCCAAGTCTGCCTTAAGAACGCGTGTGCTATCCATCGGTTTAATGAGATAGGTGCAATAGATCTGTTTAGTGCTAGAAATGATTGGATCTTGTTGTTCTGAGAAGGTTACATTCTGTCCGATCAAGTCCGTAAAGAGCTTGCCCATGGCACTGGATGATGCTTCTGGCATAGGCTAATTTCCCCCAAAGATAGTATCTAGTGCAACCTGAAGGTCGTCCACGCTAAAGGGCTTGACGATGATGAAACTTGCACCATTGCTCATGGCTATGTCCCTTACTTTCTTCGTGCCCTCTGAAGTGATAAATCCGAAGGGTGTCAGATTATTTCCCTCGCGTAATGCTCTCAGGAAGTCGATACCAGAAATTCCCGGCATATTCCAGTCGGAGAGAATCAAGCTTGGAGTCTTATCTCTTAATTTCTCCATCGCTTCAGCGCCACTCTCTGCCTCCCAAACAGTGAGATCTCTATAGCCGGCCTGGCGAATGGCACGCTGCACGAGTAGCCGCATCGTCTTGCTATCATCCACGAGCAGTAGATCCATGCAGTTATCTCCTTGAAGTATTCATGTGATATGCAGGCGCCGACAAACTGTTATAGCTATTTATCGGCATCTCCAGCGAACTTCTTCAGCGGCTACAGCCTGAACCGGCGGTTCGCAGAGCGAGAAGGGTAGACGTCTCGGCGGTTTTTGGGCCATCGTTTCGCCGAGTAGGCAAGTGCTGCCCACCTTGCATTGTTGTTTAGGCTCCACTTCCTCGAACTAAGTAATTCCAAATCAGCCAATTGAAAGAAATACAACGGCCTGACATGTTTGGCTGCCCACTTGCATATATCAATATGAAGCGAGCTGGGGGACAATCTCTACCCATCCGTTCACCGAATGAAATCGGTTGATCTTGAGTCAATCTCTCCCGGCATAGAATTTTCCCGCACACTTGCCGATAGTGGGACCATTGATCTTCTGTTGATCAATCTTGTCTTAATCGCTCTACCAATCTATCCAGGATGCACATGGATGAGTACGCTGATCGAACTCGCGGCTGGGGCTGTACGTCAGCAAGCGGGGAACAAGTTGCAGGTTCCGCGGCGTTTGCGCGTCTACCTTGACTCCTGGTGCTCGCGGCAATGAATGGATATCGCACATATGGCGCTGGATAAAAGTACGTTTGTGGGTATAACGATTGCGCTGGTTGGAGTCGGCATCGGCTCGGTGCTCGAAGGTGGCAAGCTGGTTCAGTTGTTGCAGCCGACTGCGGCATTAATTGTCCTTGGGGGAACCGTCGGCGCCGTAATGGTGCAGTTTCCATCGCGCATTGTGTTCAGGGCGTTCGTGCAGTTGAAGGACGTGTTTCTAAACGCAGAGCCAGAGGCTGACAACCTGGTACAGCACCTGCTGCGCTATGCGTACAAGGCGCGCAGAGATGGACTTCTCTCCCTGGATGCTGAGTTGGCCAAGATTCAAGATCCATTTCTGAAGGACAGCCTGATGTTGGCGATCGACGGCGTGAGTTCTGCTGACCTGCGCAAGATGATGGAATTGCAACTGGACTATGACGGCGAAAAAGATGAGCGCATACCGAAGGTATTCGATGCTGCTGGAGGGTTTGCACCTACGTTTGGAATTATCGGAGCGGTCCTCGGTCTCATCCAGGTAATGCAGCACCTCCAAGATATTAATGCGGTGGGTAAAGGGATTGCGGTTGCTTTTGTAGCGACGATCTATGGGGTTGGCTCGGCGAATCTTTTCTTTCTGCCGTGGGCCGGAAAACTAAGGATTCGATTGCGCGAGAAGCAGGTGATTCAAGAGATGACGCTTGAAGCGGTGCTCGCCATCGTTGAGGGCGTCAATCCGCGTGCCCTTGAATTACAACTCAACAGCTATGCTGCTGGGCCTCCACGGCGCTTGCTGGAGAAAGTGGCGATCCAATGAGGCGAGAAAAAAGGAGAGGCGGAGAAGAGCCGGTGAGTCACGACCGATGGATGGTCTCTTATGCCGATTTCATCACCGTGCTCTTCGCATTCTTTGTAGTGCTCTTCGCCACTCTAAATCAAGACAACCATGCGATTAGCAGAGTATCGCAGGCCATCCACAATGGCTTTCAGGATCTTGGATCCTTCTCCGGAGGGGAGAGTGAACGAGGCGTGGCGCACGTGAACCTGCAACGAGATGCAATAACGTATGCGCTCCCGATCCAGTCAGCGAAGACTCAGAAGAGCGATGCAACTGAGGCAACAGGCGTCGACATTGCGGAGCTACGGCGACAGCTCGAGTTGGCTATCGGCAAGGAGCTTCGGAATGGAGAAGTTACGATGCGTGTGACACCGGAGGGATTCGTTATCAGCCTGAAAGAACTCGGCTTCTTCAATAGTGGCCAGGCCGTGCTGCGGCCTGGAGCGGCGGAGAAGATTGAGCGCATCGCGAAGGTGCTTTCGGAACATGGGTTTAATCTTCGCGTGGAGGGGCACTCGGATAACCAGCCCATTCATACCGCCCAATTCCGTTCAAACTGGGAGCTCTCTACTGCGCGGGCGATGGCTGTCCTGCTCCTGCTGGTGGATCATTCCGGGCTGGACCCAAGCCACATCTCACTTGCGGGATATGGGGAAGAACGCCCCATCGCCGACAACACAACGGCCGAAGGCCGCAAGATGAATCGGAGGGTTGATTTAGTAGTGGTGGCAGGGGTGTTGCCGGATCATCGCGTGCCCTAGACCGCGATCGCGGAGACGATCGCTAGACGCTCTGGTCTTGATCTAGAAAGCAAATCCTGAGATGCCGATAGACAACCGACGATCTGATTCGCCAGATTGCTACTTACTGCAATGTTCGGGCATATGGCAAATTCACTCTCAGGCAGGCGGCGTTCAGAGGACAGGACATATGGCTTCGATCATCGGAATTCTTATCGTATTTGGTGCGATCCTCGCTGGCTTTTTAATGGAGAAGGGCCCGCTCCTGGTTCTGATGCAGCCCTCAGAGTTCATCATCATCGGAGGTGCCGGTCTGGGGACGCTGGTCGCAGCCAATCAAATGCATGTGTTGAAGGAGATTGCGAGCAGTCTGATCCTGGTCATAAAAGGGTCGAAGTTCAACAAGCAGCGCTATCTCGACTCGCTCAGGATGATGTTCACGCTCTTCAACAAGGCACGCAAAGAAGGCTTGGTGGGAATCGAAAACGATGTAGAGGAACCGGAGAAGAGTCCCATTTTCTCGAAGTATCCGAACTTCATGAAAGACCATCACATTCAATGCTTCGTGTGCGATACGATGCGCATGGCGATCACGGGCGGGGCGACGGCGTTTGACGTGGACAGAATGATGGAACTGGATTTGGAGGTCCATCATTCAGGCGCGACGGATCCTTCTACGGCATTGTCTACGATGGCTGATGCGTTGCCGGGTATTGGGATTGTTGCCGCAGTACTGGGTATTGTGATCGCGATGAGTTCGCTCGGGGGACCTCCGGAAGAGATTGGCAAGAAGGTAGCGGCGGCGCTGGTGGGGACGTTTCTCGGCATCTTGCTTTGCTATGGCGTGGTGGGCCCGCTGGCATCGAGCATGTCGAGCTTGGTGGATGACGAACAGGCCTATTACCACGTTCTGCGGGTCGTGATGCTGTCCTTTATCAAGGGGATGTCGCCGATTCTTGCGATCGAGATGGCTCGGCGAGCCATTCCACAGCATGTTCGCCCCAGCTTTCAAGAAGTCGAGAAGGCCTGCCGCCGTAAGGATGAGCCGGTCGCCGTGGCAGCCGCAGCCGCATAGCTGTCTTTGGAAGGATTGATATTGTGGCAGAACCCGAAATCATTTTCGTCACGAAGAAATCGTCGCACCGTGGACATCATGGCGGCGCCTGGAAGGTCGCCTACGCCGATTTTGTAACCGGAATGATGGCATTGTTTATTGTGCTATGGCTGATGAATGCCAGTAAACCGATCCAGACAGCGGTTGGTGGATATTTCAAGGACCCGCATGGGGTTACCAAGATGATGGGGATCGAGGCACGAAGAACAGTAGCCGTGCCCAGCTTGAAGAAGGAAGACATGCAGAAGCTGAAGGCGGAGATTCTCAAATCAATTCAGCACATCGACCCGCTGAATAAGTTGAAGAATCAGATCGAGATCACCATTACCTCGGAGGGATTGCGTATCGAGTTGATGGAGTCGGCAAAGGGCACGTTCTTCGAGTTAGGCAGTGCAACACCGACCCCTGCGCTGAAGGAGTTGCTGGGGGTATTGGCGCCGGAGCTGGGCAAACTTCCGAATAAGATCTCCATCGAAGGGCACACTGACTCGAAACCTTACCTGGGGATTCAGTCCTATGACAATTGGGACCTGTCGTGCGACCGCGCTAACGAGGCCAGACGGATCATCCAGGGAGAAGGTCTGCAACGAAAGCAGATCTCGCAAGTGCGTGGGTTTGCCGATCAGCAGCTACGTCTGCCACTACATCCGGATGACCCCTCCAATCGAAGGATCTCGCTCATCGTGCAGTATCAGGTAAAGTCCGATGCCGAGGTACCGCTGCCCGATGCGATGAAGCTCTCGAATACAGAGGCGTCCACGAAGTAGCATGAGGCTACACGGAGCGCCGGCGCTATCTACGCCCGCGCAAAAGCAACAGGGCCGGCGCCTTTTGAGGGGCTGCAACGGACGCTACAAGTTGTGTGAGCTGGCTTCTCTCATCGCTGGAAGCGCAAATAAACTCTAGGCCGACGTGTGTTGCTCCCACAGAGGCGACGCGCACATTGAATTCCAGCGTCCGATCCCGGTGGCGCAGCGACACCTTCCCACATGTATTGGATTGAAGAGGCTGGAGTAGCTCCAACCGCATTCCCTCTTCACTGATCTCCGTGCAGCGCGCTGCCAGCGTCAAGTTCGGTGCAATGAACTTGACGGGAAGATCAACCAAAAATCGTGGGTGCCGATACTGATACTTCTTCATAATTCCCTATTCTCTTCCGAAGGCACAACCATACCACCAACTTCTGGATGCATCCAGTGAGGAAAGACGCATAGAGATCCGAAGTTTTCCTGGGGCTGACTAGAATCCCAAAAACAGATGCCGATAGATTGCACGTACCAACAACCACCTGCTCCAAGTAACGATTCTGAACCTTGACGTAAACGAAACTGGTTCGGTGCAGGCGGAATTCGATATAAGGAGCATCACTCAAATGATTAGCGTACTTAACAACGTATCCTCTCTCGTCGCAGAGAACGCCCTCTCATCCACCCAGACAAACCTGCAGAGCACACTTCAGCAACTATCCACCGGCTTAAGAATCAACTCCGGAGCGGATGACCCTGCCGGTCTTTCGATTGCCAACGGGCTGGGAGCCAACATCGCAGCACTCACCCAGTCCACCCAGAACGCATCCAACGGCGTGGGTCTCCTGCAGACCGCCGATGGCGCTCTCTCGCGGGTCACCACGCTGCTTAACCAGGCAGTCTCGATTGCGACGGAAGCCTCCAACGGGGGCCTCACAACTGCCCAGAGTACGGCTGCGGACACCGAGTTCCAGTCGATCATGTCTGAAATCACCCAGATCGGCTCAACCACCAATTTCAATGGAAGCGCCGTGTTTAGCGCTACCGCCCAGACTGTCTTCACCAGCGATGGAACCACCAGCGGCACCACAACTACCTCGACTACGACTGGCGCACTCTCCGCAACCTCACTGGGCTTGAACGCCGACGTCCTTACCTCAGCCGCGGCTGCCACCACGGCATTGACTAATCTCACCGCTGCGATCGATACGGTTTCAGCATCGCGCGGCACCATCGGCGCATCGGTCAACCAACTGACGGCGGACGAGGGCGTGCAAAGCACCGAAGTCCAGAACCTGACCAGCGCTCAGAACAACATTCAGAACGCTGACATTGGGACCACGGTCGCAAAGATGACGCAGTACAACGTCCTGGAGCAGACGGGTATGGCAGCCCTTTCGCAGTCCAATTCTGCGCAGCAGAGCGTTCTGAAGCTTCTCCAGTAGGACTTTCCCACTCAGTAAGGTGGCGCCTCTTGGGGTGCCACCTTTTTTTTACGCTGGGTGAACTCTATGGCGGCATATGCCGATGTTGTTGTGTAGATGAAATAGATCTTCTTCGAGCGTGTGAGAAAGTATCACCACTGAAGAGAGGAACACAAAGCTATGAGCACGACCTCTATATTGAATTCATTGGCTGGCTCTACCGCTGCCTCAACAGCCTCCAATCTCACTGCCATTCTGCAAGCTGCGATGGGCGCATCCAACTCAGGAATCGACGTAAACGCCGCTGTGAGCTCAGCAGTAACTGCGGCTCAGGCTCCGGAGGATTCCTGGAATTCGCAGATAACACTACTGCAAAGCGAATCGAACGCCTTGACTACGATTCAGGCCAACGTTACCAGCCTCGACAACGATATGAATGCGCTCAACGGTCTAAACGGTCCTTTATCTTCGACCGCTGTGACGTCCTCGAACACTAGCATAGTCACAGCTACCGCAGCCTCCGGCAGTACAACAGGAAATAACGTTGTGGTGGTCAATAATCTCGCAAGCACCGCATCTTTTTCATCCACTGTTGTGGCAAACGCCTCGACTGCCCTGCCTGCCGAGAGCGTTACGATTACGAATAACGGTGGCACGGCCGCGACCATCTCAACGGGGAGCGGCGTCAATACGCTGGCCGATCTGCAGACCGCGATCAATGGCGCTGGCCTTGGGCTTACCGCCAGCGTCATCAGCGATGCGTCCGGATCCAGGCTCGCAATCGCGAGTGACACCTCCGGGAATAACGGCAACTTCACGGTTACCACTACCGACCCGAGCTTCTCATTTGCGCAGGCGGCTACCGGCAGAAACGCTTCGCTCACCGTGAATGGAATTAGCATTTCGAGCGCATCCAATACAGTGACGGGCGCAGCTCCTGGGTTGACGCTCAACCTGCTCGGGACGAGCCCAGCAGGGACCTCTGTGAGCCTATCGGTTGCACCCGATACTGCGACCGCAGTCACCGCCATTAATCAGTTTGTGACGGACTACAACACCGTTATGACAGATCTCAATGCAGAATTTGCCAACACCGCGGGCTCTGGTCAAGGGGCCCTGGCACAAGATCCTACTGTGCGGAATTTGCAGAGCACACTTCTGCAGGCGTTGAACTATACCGCGACGCCGGCGTCAGGCAGCAGCACAACGACGGTACCGAACCTGACATCAATGGGCCTCTCCGTGAATGCCGACGGGACGCTCAGCGTGGATAGCTCGACGCTGAATAGCGTGCTACAGAACAACTTCAGCGACGTCCAGAACTTTTTTCAAGGGACTGCGCTGAATGGGTTTGGCCATTCTGTCGATCAACAACTCACCAGTTTCATCAGCCCTGCAGATGGCGCATTCACGGTGGACTTACAAAGCATCAGCACGCAGTCCCGCGGATTGCAGACCGATATTACCAACTTCGAGGCGAATATCATCACACCTCTGCGAACGCAATTGCAAAGCAGTTTGAGCCAAGCCGAGATCCTCCTTCAGGAATTGCCAAACGAAATGAAACAGATTTCAACAGAACTAGGCCAGAACTCCTCATCAGGAAGCTAGCCGGAGACGATCATGACATCGACAGAGCTAGCCTATCGGAAGACAGCAGTAGAAGGTGCAAGCGGCTTCGGCTTGCTGATTGCTCTTTACGACACGCTCGCGGGAGACTTGCGGCGTGCAACCGATGCAGAGCGCAACAACGACATCGAGAAGCGGTGCTTGGAAATGAATCATGCAGCACTCGTCCTTGCGCATCTCGAAGACTGGGTCGACACCACCCGTGGCGGGGAGCTGTCGCAGAAGCTCATCAGCTTCTACTCGTCTCTGAGACGCAAGATGATTGAGGCACAGGCAAAGAGATCAGTCGCGATTCTGGAACAACAGATTGCTCTGGTACTGAGTATTCGCGAGACATGGCAAGAGATGGAGTTCGGCGGATCCACCGCAACTGAAGTTCCTCTCTATGCCGAGACGCCAGACTATCCTGGGTCCGTGCCTGCACAGTGTCAACAAGGCGCATCAAGTTGGTCTGCATAAAATCCTGCAGAATCATTGCGATCCGACCGGGAATGAATTGAGTGCAGAGCAATCAGGTTGCAAGCCGGAAATTGCCGCCAGAGCTTCCTTAGGATCGACGCGTTGATCGCAGTCTTCGACGAGAGATTGCGATCTTCCGCTGCCTAGAAATGGATTGCTACAATCGTCCGGACATCAAGATGCTTGAATTAGAAGACGGTCTGTAACGAAGGCGTTGCTGCGGCAGAATCGATGCAACTGAGGTGAGGCAAGCTCCTGTCCCGTATTAGGCGGGTGGAGACAAATAATTAAGCAGAGTATTAGGCATAACCTTGGCTACCGCGGCCATGGCTGCGCTATTTTCGGTCTCGGCTTGGGTTAGGTTCGTAGCGGCCGTGGCTAGATTTATGCCTACCAGGTTCGTTGCCTGTGATGCGAGGGTGACCGTATCCTGCTGCAAGGAGGTCTCCTGAGAGTTCAACTGGTTCTCTGCATTGCCATAGAAAGCCTGCTGCTGGCTCACGAAGCCAATCGAAGAATTAACCGCCGCGGTTGCCGTCGAAATGGCGGAGGAATTTCCGCCCTGTAGAGCCGTGACCAATGCGTTCAAAGAGCCTAGAACATTGTTACTAGAGCTAGAGAACACCTGGCTGCCGGGGAGGTTAACCTGCACACTGAGGCTGTTGCCTACGGCCACTGAACTCACATCGTTGGTACCGGTGTACGTGTAGCCCGTCGATGCCGATGAATCAGCAGTGTAGGGGGCCGTGGTACCGTTTCCGCCAAACAGGAATGTACCTCCGACTGAGGAATTCGCCAGTGACACCACGCTTGAAAAAACACCCTGCACCTGCGCGGCGATGGCTTGCATATTTGCGGCTGAGTTCGTGCCATTGGCACCCTCTGTACCCAGGGACACCGCCCGGGTAAGAGCCGTAACCACGTTGCTCAACACGGAGCTGGCAGACTGCACGGTAGACAGCACGGTGTTGACGTTCTGCTGATATTGATCCACGTTCCCGGTATCGATAGTATTTTGCACCATGGCTGCAGATGCAGTTGGGTTGTCCGATGGCACGTTGACGCTTAGGCCCGTCGCCACCTGCTGAAGCGCGGTGTTGAGAGCCGATTGGCTCTGGTTCATGTCGGAAAGAATCGTTGGAGTGATATTCGGATTGATTTGCATGGTGTCAGAAAACCTCTTAGGTCATCATGTTCATGGTGTCCGCGTACAGCTGTTGAATCGTGCTCACGATACGAGCTCCAGCCTCGTAGGCCGTCTGGAATCGAATCAGGTTGGCTGTTTCATCGTTGATGTTCACGCCAGACGTCGCGCCCAGTTGATTGGTTAGCTGGAGCAGGTTCTCACCAATGGCAGTCGATTGGGTGCTTGCATTCGCAGCTTGACTTCCGACGTCAAAGACGAGGCTCGCGTAGGCCATGGCAGCCGTCTGCCCCGATGGAAGTGCAGTCGTCAGGACGGCGGAAAGGCTCGCGACGTTTCCGTTACTGTTCGGCGACCCGACCGAACTGACGGCGATCAGCGCGGGATTGGTGATCGCTACGCTGATACCGGAGGCGGCATCCGCAAGGTTTATTGGGATAGTGAAGACGTTCTGGCCTGGGTTGCCATTTGAATCGATGCCTCCTGCCTGCACAGCATTAAAGCTGTTCGCAAACTGGCTGGCCAGCGTGTTCAACTGCGAGAGTAAGCCGGGAACCGTCGTATCCCGGACCTGGATCGCACCGCCAAGTTGGCCACCCTGTATCGAATTGGTAATGTCCTTACCGTTGAAGTCGAGCACCTGCTGGAATCCATCGCTGCCTGTCGTGGTTTGCAGGCTGAAGCTCTGATCGCCCATGACAAGTGGCGTTCCGCTGCCAGTGGTGATCGTCTCTCCGTCGCTGCTCTGCGTAATAGAGATTCCCGTCAACTGGGACAACTGCTGCACGGACTGGTTGAGTTGATCCTCAACCGCGCCGCCGCTCTGTCCAGACGCTGTCAGTCGTGCAACCTGTCCGTTCAAGGCCCCTATTTGCTGTGTCAGCGTATTGATCTGAGCTACCGACTCCGTCACCAAGCCATCAGCGGTCGATTGCGCACTGGTAAGCCCGTTCGCCGTAGTGTTGAAGGCTTGGGCAAGATTTTGGCCACTCGCGAGGACACTCTGCTGCGTGACTGAGCTGCCCGGACTCGCAGACAGCGCGACGAGGCTGCTCGAAAGCGCCGTCAACGCACTGGCAACATCGGTGCCTGTAGTCGTGAAAAACGTCTGCATCTGTTGAAGGCTCGCAGACTGCGTATTCGTGCTGCTTTGGAGCGAAGTCTGTTGTTGAATTTGTAGATTGATGAGCTGATTCTGCGTACCTTGAAGTCCGTCCAGAGTCACGCCGCCGCCGCTGACTTGGCCACGAGACATCGTCATCGAGTTCGCGCTGAGTTGCACCACCTCCTCGGAGTATCCAGGAGTATTCGCGTTGGCGATGTTATGGCTGGTGACATCGAGTGCTCCCTGCGCAGCATCCAGTGCCTGCATGCCAATCGAAAGTGAGGTGTTCAATCCGCCCATGACAATTACATCTGGCAGGACCAGGTCTGATACTTGGACCTGGGGCCGGAAGCCTCCTGGAATTGCCCCTTGAATGAGCCCAAGAGTGACGCCATCAATGCCGCAGAGCGGCTGGAATGCTGAAGCAGAGCCGCGTAGCCCCGATTCAGCTTCTGAAGTACATCGGTGGCAATAAGGATCTGTTTCCGCAGATCCCTATCATCGACGCGTATTGGCGATGTAGTGGGATTCGCTTCGCCAGGGCCAGATAGTTCACCCGCAAGTACACTAAGTTTGGCGCTCAATACCTGCTGGTCGGCTAAGCTCTCCTCCAGCTCCGCCAGAGCATTGTGTGAAATGGCGTGCGTGGCCATCTCCAGTTCAGTGGCCAGAGATCGCAATAGCTTGAGATATTCCGTAGCCAGCCGATTTCGATCCTGGACGCCAGCAGCCATCATTCTTCGCACTTTCCGTGAATGCTCTTCACCTAGGACCAATTAAAACGCTAATGCTCTCATTCAGATTCACCAACCATCGACGAGGCAATGCTGGCCGGATCGACTTTATACTGCCCGCCACTAATCGTTTTGCGCAAACTATCTACCATTCCTTGCCGCACCTCAGGCGAGCTCAGGGCCGTACTTACGAGTGAACCAACAGACGTCGAATCGGACGTAAGTGTCGCGTGATCCTCTCCATTGACCCCACTCGACTGCGTCGCGCTATGAGCTGTAACTCGCTTCGAGTTCAACTCGCTCGATAACTGACTGGCTGTTGTATTCGATAGATCGATCCTCATCACGCCTCCAAAGGTGCACCGCTATAACCATCGGCACCTTGACCGGATAAGTTTAGCGAAGTTCTCCTCTTTTTTCGTTCGTGGTCGCGGTGACTCCTGGCTGCGCGGCACATGCCGTCGTTGCGGGCTGAGTATTCAGCTTGTCCTGGCTTGCATGCATGGCTTTGGCGATCATCTTGCCAATCCCGATGCCGCCCGAGGCTGCCAGGGAAGTCGCCAGCGACTGCACGCCGAGACTCATCATCTGCTCACCCCCAGAGTCCTGATCGCCGTTGCCACCAGGAACACTCCCAAATGACTGCTCTGCGTCTTTTAGCCAACTACCGATCAGAATAGCTTCAAACTGCCGAGAGCCCTTGTCGATCTTGGCGGCATCGCTAAGACCCATAGCCGACTTCACCTGTTGCATCGTTCGATCTTCCTTCAGTTGCAGAAGGCTCGTTTGTGAACTCAATGAACTAAGGCCTGTGCTCGCTCCCATTTATTGGACCTCCAAGTCCGCTTGCATACCGCCCTCGGCCTTGATGGCCTGAAGGATTGCGACAACATCGTGGGCCGTAGTGCCGATGGCATGAAGTCCCTTGACCAACTCATCCACATTGGCGCCCTCTTCGAGACGGATGGACTGGGCCGGCGCATCATTCACTGTCACGCTCGTTTGCGGCACAAGAGTCGGCGCAACACCGCTCTGCATAGGCCCCGGATACGGCATTGTCCCGAGCGGTTGCTCCGCCGTATACGTGGTGACAACCTGGATGGAAAGATTGCCATGAATCACAGAAACTGGCGAGAGCTTGACATCACCTCCCATGACGATGGTCCCCGTCCGCTCGTTAATGATGATCTTCGCCGGCGTTTGGACATTGATAAGCAGGTTCTGCACACGAGCGATCAACAGTGGCACCGACTGTTCGGAAGCACCCGCTACGCTAATGTCGACGCGCCCGCTATCGAGGGCAGATGCTATCGGCTTGTGGAACTCCTGGTTGACCGAAGCCGCAATCTCAGTCGCCGTGTTGAAATCGGGATTGCGCAGTAGCAGCGAAACTGTTTTGAAGGTACTCAGGTCAACCGTTGTGTCGCGCTCGATGATACCGCCATCAGGAATCGTGCCGACATTGGTGGGGTTCACCTGCTTCCCATTTGTGCCATTCCCTGCAAAATATCCACCCATAATCAGTGGTCCCTGGGCCTCTGCATAGACCTTCCCGTCAGAACCGTGCAGCGCACTCATCAGCAGCACACCCCCTTCAAGGCTATGGGCATCGCCGATGGAACCGACAGTCACATCTAACCTCTCGCCCGGTCTACTGAAGGGATGGAGCGTCGCCGTGATGAAGACGGCGGCGACATTCTTGACCACCGATGTGGCCGGCGGAATCAGAACGCCCATCTTCTGCATAGCGTTCGCCAGTGTCTGCACGGTAAAGATGGTCTGCTGCGAATCACCCGTTCCTCGCAGGCCCACCACCAGCCCATATCCAACGAGCGGGTTGTCCCGGACTCCCTCAATCGTCGTAATGTCCCGGACCAGTGCCAGGCGATTGGTTTTAATCGCATTCGCGCGCGGCACAAGTAGAGCAAACGCACAGCAAAGTGCCAGGACAATGAAAGGCGCGATGCCAAATGTCAAGCTCGTATTTGTGAATGAAGTCTTCATAGATATCAGAATCCAACCAGCCAGAGGATTGCTTTCGTGATCGGATTGAGCGGACGTGTGCTATCGGCGATAATGCCTTTGCCCTTCATCTCAATCTGAAGATCGCTCAACTGCATCGAAGAAACGATGTTGCTCGGGCCGATGTCCCCGGGGCGCACGACTCCTCGCACTGTCACATTTTCATGCTGATTGTTCATAAAAATCCTGCGTTGCGCTTCAACAACCAGGTTGCCGCTTGGCAGCACCGCGATCACCTTCCCAGTCAAGCTTGTCTGGAAGGTGGTGTTGGAGCTCGTTGCACCGGCGCCTTTGAGCGCTGTCGACGAGTTTGCATTGAACAGAGGATTAAGGCCCGTGGTGTTGATCGATCCAGCTAGCCCGGTAATTCCGGAGCTCGTTTGGAAGGTGCGCTGATAAGCGGAATTTCCAGTCTGTGCCGCGGTCGTCTGGACCGCAACCATGATCACAATCGTGTCGTTGAGATGATGTGCCTTATAGTCAGTAGATAGATCCCCCAAGGTATTTCCCGGGGACCAGAGGCTGCCAACCGTCGTAGCTGGCGCCCGGTGTGGATCTTGTTCCTGCAGTTGAGCAATATAGTCCGCTCTCAGATGATCCGGATCGTCCTTCGACTTCGACTTCTTGCCAGCTTCTGCAGACGGGATAACCGTCCCGATCAGCAATATTCCGATCAGTAGACGATGCCAATTTTTTGTCTTCATGGTGTTATTCCTCACAGTCTGCCCCTCAGGATCCCGCCATCGAATACCTGGGCGGTGTAGATCTGCCTTCGGTCCATGCTTGCCACCCGAATCGTTTGGCCGATCGCGCCATTTTCAAGGCACACGACGGGGAGCTGGATCTGCATCTGATCGCCGTCGAGCAAGAGAATAGCCGGCGAACCTGCACGCATGACGGGAGTTTTGGCTCCAGTGCCGACCCGTGCAATGTGGGCTGGCGTTCGGCCCGGGGCAGGAGTGACGGGAAGCGACTCTCCCGAGCTCTCGCCATTACCATCGATAGCAACATAGAAAGGAACGCACTCTTCGATATTTGCGCACTCCAGGCGCACCTTCATTCGACGGCCGCCCAGGGGCTCCATGGACTGGACCCTAAGTACCGGAGATCCGGTACGCGCTACCACCCCAGTCAACAGCGTAATCTGCTTTGCCGAGATGGCCACGCCCGCGCCTCTTATCGCCGCTGCGATCTGTCCTGTCGTGATCGCATGGCGGCCGGTGGCTGCAGCGGCCGGCAACACGATCGCAACCGCGGCAATCCAGGTCGATATCAACTTATACTGAGTCATGATGCGATCCCTATTGGGCTAACTGATTTAGCTGCTGAAGCATCTCGTCGGCGGCTTTGACTACTCGCGAATTCGCCTCATACGAACGCTGGGCAAGGATCATATTCACGAACTCGTCGACCGTACTCACATTCGACTGCTCGAGCATTCCCTGCTGAATGGTGCCCAAACCAGACGTTCCCCCAGGCGGTCCCACAATGGCCTCACCGGAACCGGTGGTGGGCAGATAGATGTTGTTACCAACACTGTCCAGGCCACCAGGATTCGCGAAGCTTGCAAGCTGGATCACTCCTACCTGCGCGGCCTGCGTCTGTCCTGGTAGGGTGACGCTCACAGTACCGTCGCTTCCTACTGTGATATTGGTCGCGTTGGGTGGAATGGCAATCGCTGGCTGCAGAGCGTTACCATTCGCCGTGACCAGATTGCCCTGTGCATCGGGCTGGAAGGATCCCGCCCGCGTATAGCCGATCTGATTATTCGGCAGCAGAATCTGAAAGAAGCCGGAGCCCTGGATCGCGAAGTCCAACGGATTCCCCGTGCTGCTCAGGTCTCCTTGTGTTTGAGTGATTTCAGTATTTCCAGGTCGGGTGCCAAGACCAATCTGCAATCCCGCGGCAACCGTCGTTTGCTGCGTCGCAGCAGCTCCGGGCATCACTTCGGTCTGATAGAGCAAGTCGGAAAACTGCACGCGCCGTGCCTGGAAGCCGGAGGTGCTGGAGTTCGCTAGGTTATTCGCAATGTTATCCAGGTTAATCTCCTGGGCAGTCATTCCGCTGGCCGCAGTATAGAGGGCATGAAACATGATGAGGCTCCTTTAGCTGATCTCATTTAGCTGATTTTAGGCAGGTCCTGCGTTGCCGTTTTGTCGATCTCCGAATTGAA